>JAQCIX010000029.1 GCA_027593365.1 Verrucomicrobiota bacterium | reverse complement strand
GGGTTTTTAATTGGCTAAGCTCTTCTCGATCATCAGCCTCCACGGCCACTTTGATTTTGGCAGATAATTCATTCATCTCCTCCTGAATTTCCAAGGATTGCTTAAGTCCTTTCTGGATATATCCGATGAGCTCTTCAGAACCCATAGACTCGACCTTCTGCCGATATTTCTGCAAGGTTTCCTTTTTGAGTTTGATATGATCCACTTCCTCCTCCCAGGATCGCCCGTCTACATCGGGTACAAATATGGCAAGTAAGGAGTCCCATAATTGTTCAGCTGACATACGGGTGAGAACAGGAGCAGGAAACCAATATGGCTCAAGAGGCTCGAGTTCCTTTTGGTAGGCCTCTCTTTCAAAAATTTCCAGATTCATCAAGACCCTCTGAAACTCCCGTAGATCATAGTCTAGCTGAACCATGAGTTCAGCTAGGTGATCAAGCAGAGAGGGGATGGACGCTTCGGTATCATCTTTCCAGTCGTTGAGGGGTTCAACTAATCCGCGCCCAAAAACTTTTTTCCACATTCGGTTGGCGATCACCTTGGTAAATCGGGGATTTTTCGGAGAGGTTAACCAATTCGCATACTGATCAACCTGACTCAGTTCTTCGTGTTCGCCGTTGGTGTTGGAATCAAAAATAACTCCGGCTTGTACGACCTGATGAGGCTTTCCGTCCTCGTACTTGTAGTCGTGTGGAAGTTTCAATTTGCGCTCTTGGTGTCTGGCTCCAAATTGCAGGGGCAAAAGCATGTCCTGCAGTGCCTGACGAAAAGCACGGGCCTCTTTGCTGCCACCTTTGGAAATCATAGAAGACATTTGCATGGATCCCATTTCCTTGGGTCCATTCTTAATCATTTTACGGATTTCCCCGGAGCGTTCTCCCTGCAATCGAGTGACGATCCCGTAAGTGTGTGCCGCCATTTGGTAGTACTCCATCTGGGTCCACTTATCAAAGGGATGGTTGTGGCATTGAGCACAGACCATTTGCGTTCCAAGAAATAACTCTGCGGTGTTGGACATGTTTTCCAAAGGCATGCCGTCGTCCCGGATATAATATCCAACCGCGCCATTTTCCCACGGGTAACCTTCCGATGCGATGACTAATCTGGCCATTTCATCAAAGGTAACATTGTCTGCAATTTGAGACTTCAGCCAATCGACATAGAGGAAGCCAGCACCGATCTGGTTGGCTTGTCCCATCACATAGGTCTTGGCTCGGAGGTGGTCAGCCCACCAATTGAACATTTGGCTTTCGTAGGCCCTCGATTGTAAAAGCTGGTCGATTAACTTTTCCTTGAGATTGGTTTGATCAAACGGGGCAAGTTCTTCCAGTTCTGGATAGCTGGGTATTCTTCCGGCAGCGGTTAAGTAAACACGCCGAACCAATAAAGCGCGGGGAAGGATTTTTGTTGGTGAAACCTGCTTATTCTTATGAGTGGATTCAAGGATTTGGTCGATCTTGGAAACTTCCAATGCTAACTCCTTAGTAGTTAGACGGAAGTCCTTGGCATCAAGGAATAAGGGAAGGACAAGGAACGAAAAGAATCGGGCAAGAGATAAGCGTTTCATAACTGAGCTATTAGATTTAGTAATCCCTAGCTCTCAAAAAACCAATTTGCACGGAGAAAAAAGAAAAAAAGAAAACTTTTATTTTGAAGGTGCCTTGATCGGATCAAAACCAGATTCTTTGAATCGTCCAAAAAATTCCAAGTCCAGCAATCAGGAGTGATCCAGGAATCACAATAACTTTACGATAGAAAGACTCTTCCTTGAATCTAAACACCCCTGTTAAAGCGATAAGAATAACGGCTAACTGCCCCCCTTCCACGCCTAAATTAAATCCAATCAGAGAAAGAACCAATACCGAAGGATCAAGCCTAAGATCTGAAAGGGCTCCAGCAAAACCGAGCCCGTGAATTAAACCGAAAAAGAAGACAATGAGAAGGCGTCGACGGTGATAGGCAGGGAAGAAAATATTTTCCAGAGCAACGAAAGCAATGCTTGCGGAGATGATAGGCTCTACGATACTTGCCGGAACGGAGACCCAATTCAATGTGGCCATACCAAGAGTAATGGTGTGGGCGACGGTAAAACAGGAGACCTGATAGATGAGAGGCTTCCATTTTCTTGAGAGGAAAAATAGGCCTAAGACAAAGAGAATGTGATCAAGCCCAAGAGGGAGAACATGAAGAAAGCCTTGCCGTAAAAATGAGGAAAAAGTGCTCCAATTGTCTGGGTGGGTGAAATTCTCTGAATCCGTTTCGATTGGATGTGTGGTTTCCGGTGAATCTTTGGATTGAGTGGAGGAAAGGGTAGGGAGTTTTAGCACAAAGCTCTCTTCTCCAGGAAACAATACATTGACCCGACGGTGGGGCACGCCATTGATCCGGTTGGTAAAGATCAGATCGAGGGGTGCTCGTTCTTGGGCTTTGATTTGGTAGGTGGCATTCGATTCACGTGTGAGATGAGTTTGTGCCTGGATGAACACAACGGGTTCTTCTTGAACCTCAGGTGTGGTGCGGGAAGCAAACTCGAAGCTGAAGTCTGGAAGATACCATCTGTCCTCATTCAGGCGTATACGCAAGGAATCATCGAGCAGTTCCTTGGCCTGTTCGAGTAACTTGTTCTGCTCAGTTTGATTGAGATCCTTAAGCCTTTGTACAGTCAAAAAAGGTACAGCTTCAGGGTCTTCAGCGAAGGCTCTAGGATCCACTTCAACTAAGACAGAAGAAGTGCCATTGCGATCGAATGTACCAAAAACAGGGAGATCGGGGATCGGATGAGCCAGACTTAAGGTTGGAATCCCCAATAAAAACAAAACGGCGGAGATAGAGGGAGCAAATTTAGTAAAGTTTCTCATGGAAAAATAATTTCACCATAGAAATAATTCTTTCTTGTCTCTTTGGAAATAGTAGATTGGAAGAATGGAGGAAATATTTCCATAAACCCACAATACCTATAAAATGAAAATCCTATTATCCATCCTCGCCAGCCTATCCCTGTCCGCATCCATTTATGCAGGTTGCCCATCCAAGACCATCAAAGGAAAAGTAGTTAGCTTTGATGCGGATTCCAAAACTCTGACGGTTAAACAAGGAAAACGTGAAAAACAAGTTCAAGTATCGAGCCAAACAGCATTAGATGGGTTTGATTGCCCCACTAAGCTTGCTGAAGGTGACCAAATTTCGATTGATGGTTGCAATTGCTCCAGCAAAAAAGCCTCCAAAATTGCATTAGCCAAAAAATAAAGGGCTCCCAAAAAATGATTTCGAAAAAGCCCTCGGTAATGAGGGCTTTTTCATTTTGTAGAGCAGTCTTCTATTTGAGGTTTCTTAACCAAGTCAAATAAACCGATCAATAACCCACCTTTCGATCCCAATAAGCAACAGGGCAAAAAAATAAATACCGCGGTTAATGCGATGGATGCGGAGATGGGGAAATCCATGGCGTAAGCGAGATGAATTCCCCCTAAGGAGTAGAAGATGCTCAAAGCGATACAACTCCAAAGAATGCAGGGTAGGCGCGTGAAAAGAAAGCTTAGCGATACCGGTGGCAGGATCATCATCGCCAAAACCATAATCACTCCAACGGATTCAAAAGATGCTACGACCACCAAGGCCAAGAAAAACATCAACCCATATTGAACCCAATTTACAGGAATACCCAGTGATTTAGCCAGGCTCAGATCAAAGCTGGTTACCAGTAAAATTTTATAGAAAAAAAAGGTAGCCAATTGGGTAAAGATACAAATAAAGCCCATCGACCAAATCGCCTGGTTGCCCAGGTTCTTTCCAAATAGATACCAATCGGTCTCCAAAGGAATTAAACCTATTTCCCCATACAAAATACAAGCCACATCCAGGTGAATATTTTCTGCATTTAATCCAAGTAAAACCATGCCTAAGGCAAAGAAGGTTGTGAAGGTTAACCCCATAGCCGCGTCTTCTCTCAGTCTTGTCTTCGTATGCAACCACTGAATGGAGACTCCGCAAGCGATCCCTGCCAAAGCCGCTCCTATCCACATGGGAAAAAGGGATAGGCTACCTGTAAACAAATAGGCCAGAACGATTCCGGGTAGAATTCCATGGCTTATCGCATCACCAAGTAAGCTCATGCGGCGAAGGCTTACAAAGGTTCCTACCAGGGCGCAACTTATGCAAACCAGAAAACCCATCACCAGGATCTGGAAATTCCAGGAAATCAGCTCAGGTGTGGCCCAGGGACCAGTCAGGAATGTAATGATCGAGCTCATCTGCTAGGGCGAGGAGTGCTCCCGAGTCCATCCGCTTTCAATATCAAGCTGGCTTGGAATAAGTTTTCCATGCGGATCCAGTCTCGGGTTGGAAAGAATTCGTTCGAGTTGTCGAATCGTCTTTTCCCCAATGATATGCTCAATTTTTTCTGCATCATCATGAACATGGTCTGCAGCATAGGAAGCCTCTTGGGTAAGATATAATTCCCAAAGCCTATGATTCCGAATCATTTTACAGGCAAGTTCCCACCCACTTGGCGTCAGAGTGATCATGGTTTCGGGTGGCAAATCAGATTGTTTTTGTCCTACAGATAAAACGCGGGTGGCATATCCGTGTCGAACCAGAGCATCGATTTCCCGCTCAATCTCTCCACTACTTTTCCCTCTTCTTTTACCAAGGAGTGATTGCGGAAAGCTTTCCTCTAAAAAGGATAATTCCTCGAGCACTTGGTAGCAGGCTTTCAGAGTATTTTCCAAACGAATTTTTTGATTTCGCTTGAATGAACGTGCCCATAAGCAAACACGACCTTGGCTCGGATGTAGCCATAAGATGGTAAGGAAAATGGAGGCTGAACACAGCGTGATTACGGGGCCAACAGGAAGGCCATTTTTAAGAAAGGAAATGAAGCAACCGGTGAACCCACTGACTGCACCCAAGACTCCAGACAACAAGAGAAGTTTATCCATCCTTATGGTGATGAGTGCAGCTGTGGCGGCTGGAATGATCAGCAGGGCAGATACAAGAACCACACCGATAATTTGGAGCGAAGAGACAATACAAAAGGTAAGCAGTGCAGATAAGGAAAATTCTAAAAGTCCAACAGGCAGGCCAATGGATCTTGCGAAAGAGGGATCGAAGCCAGTGGCCAATAATTCCTTGCTGAATAAAACAAATGTACCCAGAACGAGAATCAAACTACACACAATGGGCAATAAATCTCCCTGTGAAAACCCAACGATGGATCCAAAGAGGTAATTTTCCAAATTAGCTACGCCACCCCCATCTGATTTTTGTAAATAGGCGATCAGGCAAATTCCTAAAGCGTAAAAGCCCGATAATACAATAGCCATAGCACTGTCCGTTTTAATTTTTGTGTGCCTAGAAAGGAATGATATGAACCAAACGCCGGCAAATCCCGAGAAAGTTGCCCCAAGCATTAATGCCCAATTGTTTTTTGATTGGGTTAGGGAGTAACCCACAGCAATACCAGGAAGAACTGCGTGAGAAAGTGTATCCCCAAACATGGAAAGCCTTCGCGTCACAATATAACCTCCCATAAGCCCGCAATTTAGGCCCATCAAAAGAACCCCCAAAACCATCACCCGCAGGGATGGATCCTGAAAACTTAAAAATACGAGTGCTTTTCCAAGCACCGCTTCTTCATTTGCGGTTAAAGGTTGATTGGCATGAAGCATGGAAGAAGAAATCAGCCCAAAGGATAATAGGCCTAGTAGGCTGAAATTGATGCGAGGAAGACTCATTTAAAGAGCCGGGATTCTGGACTATTTAGATTCATCTTTTTTTCTCCGATTTCCGATAAAACCGTGAGTTTGCCGCCATAGGTTTTCTGAAGCAGATCGTGATTAAAAACGGCTCCACTCGAACCATATGCGATAAGCCGAAAATTTAATAGAGCCAAGAAATCGAAATAGTCAGTGGCTGTGGAGAGGTCGTGATGAACCACTACAATGGTTTTTCCCTGGTTTCGTAATTGTTTGAGCAAGTCTACAATGGTTTGCTCCGTCACCGCATCTACACCCGCAAAAGGTTCATCCATTAAATAAAGATCACTTTGCTGGGCAAGTGCACGTGCCAGGAAAATTCTCTGCTGTTGGCCTCCAGATAGATTGCCAATTTGTCGATCGGCGTAGGGTAGCATGTTCATTTGATCTAGGCATTCAGCCGCAAATATACGATCCCGCTTGCTAAATCGCTTGAACCAGCCGGTATGACCAATTCTTCCCATAAGTACCACATCCATGGCAGTTACTGGAAAATCCCAGTCGATATTCTCTCTTTGGGGCACATAACCGACTCGGGTGATACCCTTTCGGTTTGTTTCGCCAAAGATTTTTATGAAGCCATCGTCAGGACGTATCATACCCATAACGGCCTTTATCAAAGTGGATTTTCCCGCACCGTTTGGTCCAAGGATCCCAACTAATGAACCTTCCTGAATTTCTAGGTCAATGCCGTATAGGACCGGCTTTTTCTGGTAGGCTACGGTGAGGTCGTGAATTTCCAGGGGCAGGGGCAGTTTTGAATTCATAAAGTTTTCCTCAGAGCCTCTTCGATCGTGCTTACATTGTGAAGCATCATGCCCTGCCATGTGCCCTTGGAGTAGCTTTTTCCATCGGGTCCAACAATCCACTGGTCATTGGGTCCGAGTGCATCTGAAAAAAGGGTACCTCCAAGGACCGCACCCGTTTCTTTGGCAATCTGTTTGAGAGCTTTTGGATTCACACTACTTTCAATGAAAAGGGCTGGAGAATTATGCTGACGAATCAGGCTGGTGAAGCGAGATCGATCGGATAGCCCTGCCTCCACATTTGTATTGATCCCTTGTAAAGCGATGACACGGATTTGGAAATGTTTGCCAAAATATCGAAAAGCATCGTGACTGGTTATCAAGACTCTAGCAGATTCAGGAATTTGATAAATCGCTTCCTTCGCCCATTGATCAATCTGGTTAACGGATTTCTCAAAAGCTAAAAAGTTTGCTTGAAAATGGGTTTTCCGTTCTGGGATCATTTCGCACAACTTGTCACGAAGTAGGGATCCGCATTCTTTCCATAGGGTGGGGGAAAACCATAGATGCGGATCAACGGTTGTATTTTGATCCTCCTCCATAATTAATTGATTTTTAGGAATTCTATGGCAGGGAGAAAAATGAGTTCTTTGCTCACTGGACTGACCCTCCAGAACCCTCGCTAATTTTCCTTCCAGCAAAAGACCATGAAATAAAACAAGGTCTGCTCTATGGAGAAGGCTGATATCATGTGCAGTGGCACGGTAGGAATGCGGATCCACTCCAGGTCTCATAAGGGCCTTTACCTCAAAATATTCTCCCCCGATCTGCTGGGCCAAGTCTGCTAGATGTGTGGTGGTAGCCACTAGAAGAGGCCGCTTCGAGTCGCCAGAATGAGCCATTTCAGGGTTGGAGCAACTCGACCAAATGAGGGCAACAAAAACAATGCTTATGATTCTAACAATGAAATGCATTTAAAATGGGAGCTGTAAAAAAATAAACTTTGATTAATCAAAGTCTAATTTTATAGTCTTGAAAAAATATGAGTCAATAACAGGGTTGAACTACGGTTTAAGAAAATGCCAAGTTCCACTGTTGAAAATTACCTCAAGGAAATCTTAGTCGAATCGATTCACTCTGAATCGGGACTGGTGAGCATGGGGAAGATCGCAGAATGCTTACAAGTAACTCCCGGCACTGCAACCACCATGGTAAAGGGCCTGGAAAAAAAGGGATGGGTGAACTATCGCCCTCGCCAAGGGGTAAAGCTGACCACATCCGGGAGAAAGTTGGGCATGAGTATGCTTCGCCGGCATCGTTTATTGGAAACCTTTTTAGTGGAGACTTTAGATTTGGATTGGGGAGAAATTCATGACGAGGCAGAAGAGCTTGAACATGCGATTTCTGAAAAAGTCCTAGAAAAACTGGATGAGTTTCTTGGCCGGCCCACTCATGACCCTCATGGAGACCCCATCCCTACATCAAAGGGAAATATGCCGGAAGCCTCGGATTTAAGTCTGCTTGACTGTACCGTTGGTCAAACTGCCAAAATTGAATCGATCCAGGATCAAAGCAGAGAATTTTTGAAATTTGCTCGGAAAAACAAGCTTTTGCCTGGTAGTAAAATCGAAGTGATCCAATTGGACCGTATTGCCGACACCATGCAAATCAAAGTGGGTCTCAAATCTTTCCTTAATATCGGCTCCAAGACTGCAGAAAAAATAGTTGTTCATAGAAGTGGAGAAATGGAGCAGTAAAAAAAGAGGTTGCCCACAAAGATATGATTTTGAGAAACAAACACCCTTACCCTTTACACAAACCTAATAAAAAAATCAGCCATGCCTAGAAATGTTACTTTATTTACCGGTCAATGGGCCGACCTCTCTTTGCCCGACCTTGCAGCCAAAGCCTCGCAAATGGGATATGATGGGCTTGAGCTTGCCTGTTGGGGAGACCACTTCGATGTCGATCAAGCTGCCGTATCCAAAAAATACTGTCAGGAAAGATGGGAAATACTCAGTGATCACGGATTAACTGCTTTTGCGATTTCGAGTCACCTGGTTGGGCAGGCAGTTTGTGATTTAATTGATGAAAGGCACAAAGCTATTCTTCCTGCAGATGTTTGGGGTGAAGGCGAACCGGAGAAGGTTCGGAAACGTGCTGCGAAGAAATTGGCTAAAACTGCCAAGGCCTGTAGGAATTTTATCAATGCAAAACCCGGCCGGGGTAAAAAAGACGATTTTCCTGCGGTGGTGAATGGTTTTACCGGCTCAAGCATTTGGCATTCTATCTACGCTTTTCCACCAACCGACCAAGCTTACTGGGAGAAAGGTTTTCAGGATTTTGCTAAAAGGTTTGGTCCGATTTTAAACGAGTTCGAAAAGCAAAAAGTGAATTTTGCTTTGGAGGTTCATCCTACTGAAATCGCCTTTGATATTGCCAGTGCCCAAAGGGCGATCGAAGCGGTCAAAGGACATAAGCGTTTTGGCTTTAATTATGATCCTTCCCACCTCGGCTACCAGGGAGTTGACTATGTGAAGTTTATCCGAACTTTCTCAGAACGCATCTACCATGCACACATGAAGGATGCTTGGTGGGGGCACGGAGATGGAAGTGTTGGTGTTTTTGGAGGACATACTACATTTGCAGATCCGCGCCGATATTGGGATTTCCGCTCAATTGGTCGGGGAGATGTGAACTTTGAAGAAATCATTATTGCGCTCAATGACATCGGTTATGCCGGTCCTCTTTCTGTAGAGTGGGAGGATAGCCGGATGGATCGTTTCCATGGGGCAGAAGAATCCTGTGCGTTTGTGAAGAAACTTGATTTCAAACCCAACGAAATGGCGTTTGATTCAGCATTTGATAAAGAAAACCAGTAAACATCCGAAATTTATGAAAAATAGAAAACTTCGCATGGGCATGGTTGGGGGAGGTCGAGGTGCCTTTATTGGAGGGGTACACCGAAGAGCTGCTGCCTTAGATGGACAAATTGAACTGGTTGCAGGTGCATTTTCTTCCGACCCCAAGAAATCGGCTTTGTCCGGAAAAGATTTTTTCATCGAGCCATCCAGGGTCTATGCCTCTTACAAGGAAATGGCCAAGAAGGAAGCAGCCATGCCACTTGGAGAAAGAATCGATTTTGTTTCGATCGTGGTTCGTAATCATTTGCACTTTGAAGTTGCGAAAACTTTTTTGCAGGCAGGAATTAATGTGATTTGTGATAAACCCGCTACTTTCACTCTGGCGGAGGCACGGGAGCTGAAAAAAATTATTACCAAGACCAAAAAGGTTTTTGCACTGACTCACAATTACACCGGCTACCCCATGGTTAAGCTGGCCCGACAAATGGTGCAAAAAGGAGAGTTAGGGAAAATTATCAAGGTCGTTTGCGAATATCCTCAGGGGTATGCAATTACTGCTTTAACCGGGGAAGATAAATCCATTGCCAATTGGCGGGCTGATCCCAAAGTTGCCGGCATTTCGAATTGTATGGGAGATATTGGCACCCATGCTGAAAATTTGGTCCATTACATTAGTGGCTTAGAAATCGATTCCTTGTGTGCTGATTTATCGGTTAATATTCCGGGCAGAAAACTTGACGACGATGGAAATGTCTTGGTTCGCTTCAAAGGCGGTGCTCGGGGAATTATTTATGCTTCCCAAGTTTCCAATGGAGATGAAAATAACCTCAATATCCGGGTTTATGGAACCAAGAAATCAATCGAATGGCATCAAGAAGACCCGAACGATCTGATCGTTAAAGACGCCCGTGAGCCCCGCCAGGTCTATCGCAGGGGGAATGGGTATGTGACGGGAGCTGCTGCCGATCATACCCGCATACCATTTGGCCACCCGGAAGGCTTCATTGAAGCTTTCGCAAATGTCTATAATTCTGCATCCGTTGCCATACGGGACGAGATTTCCGGCAAATTTCCTCGAAAGTCAGGCTACGATTATCCTGATATTCGAGACGGGATCATCGGTATGGCATTTATCGAAACCGTGGTTAAAAGTTCGAACTCCAAGCAAAAATGGGTCAAGTTTCCCGTAATCCCTAAATAAAAACCTTTTTACATATACAACATGACACAAAAAATTGGTATCATTGGAGCTGGAGGAATGTTGCAGTATCATGCACCCGGATTTAAAGAAGGTGGGGCCGAAATCGTAGCAATTTGCGATATGAACCAGGATGCGGCGAAAAAAGCGGCTCAAACTTATGGAGCTGCTCATACTTTTTCGGATTCGCAAAAGATGCTCGATGAGCTGTCCGAGTTGGATGCCATCAGTATTATCACCCCCAACCGCACCCACAAACCTCTCGCTATCCAGGCACTGAAGGCTGGCAAACATGTATTTTGTGAAAAGCCGCCCGCGCTTAATGCCTCGGAGGTTGCTGAGATGAAGCAAGTAGCCGAAGAAGCAGGGAAAGTGTTAATGTTCAACTTTAACAACCGAGCCAGACCAGAATCCTACGCGATGCGACAGTACCTGGAGTCCGGTCAACTTGGTACCATCAATTCAGCACAAGCAAAATGGATTCGAAGAACAGGTATTCCCGGATTTGGAGGATGGTTTACCAATAAGGAACAATCTGGGGGTGGGCCCCTGATCGACCTTTTGCATATGATCGATCTGGCAATGTTTTACATGGATTATCCTGAGCCCAGTCATGTTTTGGCTCAAACCTTTGATAATTTTATAACCGACAAAGGATTTAAAGGTCCTTGGGGAATTCCTGATGTAGCCGATGGGGTAACAGATGTGGAGAGTGCTGCCCATGGATTTGTTCGTTTCGTAAGTGGACAGGTTTTAAGCTTTCAGGTTTCTTGGGCGGAGATGAATAAACGGGAAGAGGTTTCGGTAACCTTTCAGGGATCGAAAGCTGGGGGAATGGTACGCAGGTTGTTTGGCCGGGATGGCATTGATGCCACAGCCATCGATGATTGTGAACTCTATGTTCAAGAGAATGGTCGTTCTGTAAATCGCTCCATCGTGGTCGAAGAGTGTGAAGATATGGGCCGAATTCGCTCGGCTCAAAATTTTGCCCTTACTCTGGAGGGTAAGGAAGCACCTTTAAATACCCCTGATCAGGCCCTGGCCTTGATGAAAATCATTGATGCAACCTATGAGTCCGCTCGTACAGGAAAGCCCATTGAAATTGTTTAATCAGAAATCAGCCTAGATAGCTTGCCAATTGATCCGCTTTTTTTCATATTAACTGCTTAACTATGAGCAAACAGTACAATAAATTAATCAAGCGCCGCCGGCGTGCAGCTTACTTGGCCCGCCGCAAAAAGGCCCTTGCAGAATCCGCCCCGAAGAAAGCCGCTCCAAAAGCGAAGCCTGCTAGAAAAGTATCCAAGACGGTCCCCAAAAAGCCCGCAGCCAAGGAAGAACCGACTAGCGTTGCCGCAGAGGTAAAAGCATCGGATAAAGCCACCGCAGCCGATGTATTGGGTCCGGATGCTGGAACACCTGAGGTTGGTGAGTCTAAAGAGACTGCCACTTCTACTGAGGAGTAAACAATTTTAGGGATGCGGGGAATATGGCATATTCCCATTCTATTTTTCTCCCTGTGGTTTTTTTGTGCCTCTATCCTATCGGCTCAGGTAAAAATAAGCCTCAGGAATAAGGCTTACTTTTCGGTTCGGGATTTCAAACGGATTCCTGAATTCTTTACCGGAAAGGAATTTTCGGGCTGGAAAGTTTACTGTAGAACGAATCCTTCGAACCGAGAAGGTTTCTATTTTGTTGTCAAGGTGTCGGGTGATATTCCCCAATTAAATGTAGGCTCCCATTGGTTGATAGAATGGATCACCCCTTTGGATCCAGTTGCCCAACAAAATAAAATTCCTATTTCAGATCTAAAAATTTCAGGTAAAGAAGTATTTATTGGCCTTACAGGCTCTGATTGGCCCGATCCGTCGGTGCAACCGATTGCTTGGTCTCTTTCTTTAGTCGACTCGGAGGAGCGTATTCTTGGGCATAGCCAAAGTTTTCTGTGGTCTAAATAAAAGTTGCAGACCTCTACTAAATGAGCAGTAGATGGCAAAAAATTGGTGCACATAACTCCTTTTCTCTTATCGGAATTGAGGAGACTTTGTTGGGTGGGCAAAGTTTTGCTTGGTCCCCTTATGATCCAAATCAATGGGTTGGCTTGATCCGACAAAGTCTGGTTCGATTCAAGTGGTTGGAGGGTCAGCTTTTTTGGGTTTTAGAGAGCGGGGAAAAGATTACCAAAGATGAGTTGTGCCACTATTTATGGCTGGATGATTCTTATATAACAGCTCTCAATAATCTGCCTTGGCGAAGTGATCCAGTCTTGGGTCGTGCGGTAAATAAGTTTTCAGGACTGCGTATTCTCAGGCAACCCATGGAAGAAGTCTTACTGGTTTTTATTCTGAGTTCTGCCAAAAGCATTCCCCAAATCAAACTACTTTGTCAGAAAGTTTACAAATTATTCGGAAACGAAGTAAGCCCAGGGTTTTATTCCTTCCCGGGTTGGGCCAAGTTAAAAAACTTACATGAAACGGAAGCAAGAAATCTTGGTATGGGGTACAGGGCAAAATATTTGGTTGGAACCGCTCAGTATTTATCCGCAAATCCTGATTTTTTAACAGAAGTACAAAATTTTCCATACCTAAAAGCTCGTTCTATGCTGATGAAGCTTCCTGGCGTTGGCCCTAAGGTAGCAGATTGTATTCTCCTTTTTGGTGCGGAAAAAAACGAAGCGTTTCCGATCGACACCTGGATTTTACAGTCCCTTGAAAAGCAGTATGGGATGAGTGGTTGGAAATTATCTCAGATGGAAGAATTTGCCCGAATTCATTTCGGCGAGCATGCTGGGCTTGCTCAACAATTTTTATTTTCCTATCAAAGAAATCTAACAAAGCTAAATTAGGTCGGGTGTAAAAAATTGACAAACCCTTTACAAAACGAATGGTCTGGCACAAGAATTGCCAAAGCAACTACTATAATTCGTACATGACTGCCTCTTCACAATTTAAAGACTACAAGACAGAAAATTTTTTTGATGAAATGTTTGATGAATGTGAGTCTTTGAATTCTCGGGTTCACTACAATAAAATATTCCAGCGTTTGGATCGTTTAACTGAGTCGGAAATTGCTGAAAGAAGGCAACAGGCAGATTCGTCTTTTCTAGAGCATGGTATTACTTTTACCGTTTACGGGGATGATGGGGGAACGGAACGAATCTTCCCTTTTGACCTCATTCCACGTGTCATTCCTGAAAGCGAATGGAGCTTGGTGGAGGCTGGTCTGAGGCAGAGAATTTTAGCAATTAATTTATTCCTTAATGATATCTATCACGGACAAAAAATCATTAAGGATGGGGTTATCCCAAAAGAAATTGTTCTTTCTTCTAAAAATTTCAGGCCCGAAATGGTCGGTTTCTTTCCTCCTCAGGATGTGTATGCTCACATATGTGGAACCGATCTCATCCGAGATGAGAATGGAACTTATTTAGTATTGGAAGATAATGCCCGTTGCCCATCCGGAGCATCGTACCTTCTTGAAAATCGAGAGATTATGAAACGGGCATTTCCTCAAACATTTGGCGGAATGTCAGTACGTCCAGTCGAGGCATATCCTGACTTATTGCTCCGAACTTTGGAGCACTTGTCTCCAAGGAAGTCACAAAAGCCTGTCTGTGTCTTGCTTACCCCGGGCGTTTATAATAGTGCATACTTTGAGCATACTTTTCTTGCCCGGCAGATGGGGATTGAAATCGTGGAAGGAAAAGACCTCATTGCGATCGATTCTCGTATTTACATGCGCACTACTCAGGGGCTGGTCCAGGTGGATGTTATATATCGTAGGCTGGATGATGACTTTCTTGATCCATCGGTTTTTCGAGAGGAGTCCATGCTCGGAGTTTCTGGTTTAATGGACGCTTATCTCAAGGGAAATGTTGCTTTGGCCAATGCAGTCGGCACTGGAGTTGCAGACGATAAGGTCACCTATGCATATGTACCGGAGATGATTAAATATTATCTGGATCAGGATGCGATTCTTCCCAATGTGCCCACTTATTTGTGCTGGCGGGACTCAGATCGTGATTATGTGCTGAATCATTTAGAAAATCTAGTGGTTAAAGCGGCTAACGAATCAGGTGGTTATGGCATGCTCATTGGAAACCGTTCCACTGCCAACGAAAGGGAAGAGTTTGCGAATTTAATTCAGGCTAATCCGAGGGAGTATATCGCCCAACCCATCGTTTCCCTCTCTCGTCACCCAACCTTTTGTGAAGAAGGAATCGAGGGGAGGCATGTCGATTTAAGACCGTTTATTTTGTATGGTGAAGACATAGA
>JAQCIX010000028.1 GCA_027593365.1 Verrucomicrobiota bacterium | reverse complement strand
AATGTGTAGCTTTGGCAGATGCCTTTATGGATACAGCCAAAGGGGCGCAGAATTACCTTAAGCATGTGGGCCATGAGGATAAGCTTAAGCTCACAGATGATACCATTTTTGCTGGTCTCGACGCTTACAAAAAGGTCATGGAGATGGATAATGTGGACTTGGTGCTTTTGACCACCTCACCCGGATTCCGTCCCTTGCATTTCGAGCATGCGGTAAACAAGGGAAAGCATGTGTTTATGGAAAAACCCGTGGCCACTGATGGGGCAGGTGTGCGCCGGGTATTGGCTGCCAATGAAGAGGCAAAAAAGAAAAATCTTATGGTGACGGTTGGATTACAACGACACCATGAACCCAATTATATTGAGACCGTAAAACGTATCCAGGACGGTGCCATTGGTGAGCTTAACTACGCCCGGGTATTTTGGAACAGTGGTGGTGTATGGACCAAAAAGAGAACTTCCAGCCAAAATGAGATGGAATACCAGGTTCGTAACTGGTTTTATTTCAATTGGCTTTGCGGGGACCACATTGTAGAGCAGCATATCCACAACACCGATATCATCAACTGGATCAAGGGTTCCTATCCGATCAAAGCAAACGGCCATGGTGGTCGTCAAGTTCGTGGCAACCCCGCCAACGACCCAGATTGGAAGGACCATGGTGAAATCTTTGATCATCATTTTGTAGAGTTTGAATATGCCGACGGGTTCCGCATGTACAGCCAGTGCCGACACATCAGTAATTGCTGGCAAAATGTCTCGGAGCATATTTATGGTTCAGAGGGTTACAGTGCGATCAGTCCCCATACTATTTTCCCTAAATCAGGTGATCCCTGGCGTTACCCAGGCAAAAGAGTGGGTGGCCATCAGCAGGAGCAACTCAATATGATTGATGCCCTCGCTAAGGGCGAAATCTACAATGAGGGAGATTATGGAGCGAAGAGTACCATGACTAATATCTTAGGCAGATGTGCGACTTATTCGGGTAAGGAGATAAGCTGGAATCAGGCACTCACCTCCAAGGTTGAGCTATGTCCTGGTATTGATTCCCTGACCTGGGAGAGCGAGGCACCGGTTAAACCAAACGCAGCAGGCGGGTATGATGCTCCCGTGCCCGGAAAAACTCGTGTGGTGTAATTCGCACCTTTCCAGCACAGTTTAATTTGCGACCCTGAGTTTACTGCTCAGGGTCGCTTTGTTTTGACCCGTTTGGATAATCCTTTACCAAGAATACCTATGATCCTTTCTGATAAAGCAATCCTCGCAGCTATCGATACACGGGATATCGTAATCGAGCCTTATGATCGTTCCTGCCTGGGCACAAATAGTTATGATGTCCATCTATCACCCCACCTAGCTTGTTATGTGGATGATGTGATTGATGCCAAGATGCATAACCAGGTAAAACACTTCGATATTCCGGAGGAAGGTTATGTTTTGCGCCCCGGGCAAACTTACCTCGGATCGACCTTAGAATATACCGAAACCCGGAGATTTGTTCCCTTTTTAGAAGGGAAGTCCAGTGTAGGCCGATTGGGGATTGATATCCATGCAACCGCAGGTAAGGGAGATGTCGGATTTTGTAACCACTGGACTCTGGAAATCTCAGTTTCTCAACCGGTCCGTGTATATGCAAAAATGCCCATCGGCCAGCTTATTTACTTTTTAGTTGAGGGTGAGGTAGAGGTGGAATACTCAAGCAAGTCATCTGCAAAATACAACCAGCGCTCTTCCTTACCAGTTGAATCAATGATGTGGAAGAATTCATTTTGAGTGAAACAAAATGATGATTTATTGCGTGAGATTTTAGAAGAGCACGCTCACAATTCCACACATGATCAAAAGTTAGAAAGCTTTTCTCACCAGGCGGAATACCAAAGCACCAAGACAGGGAATACCTGTCATATTCAACTAAAGATTCAAGAGGAGTGCTTAGTGAAAATCTCAGCACAGGTTAATGGATCGGCACTAGCTAAAGCATGTGCATCGATTATGTGTTCAGAAATGGAGGGTTTGTCGCTTGGTGATATCCAAACCCAGTTAAAGCAATTAGCTCAATGGACTAAAGATACCCAAGAGGAACCTGTTTGGAAGGGCGACTTGCTGGTTTACCAATCTCTGGTTCATTATCCCGAGAGAATGGATTGTGCGATGCTAGGTTGGAAAGCCCTTGAAAAAGCGATTTCCTCAAATTGAATCCTAAACTATATATCAGTATCCTCTGCCGTACCGGCTCCATCCTGATTGGCCGTAAGATCGCTCCCGACCAAATCCCCGATGGGAGTGGGCGTTATGAATTTCATACTTCGAATCCGGTAGTTCTTTGATGAATCTGCTTTGCATCAGTCGAACAGGGGTTCCTTTTTGATTGGCTAGGGTAGGGTAGAGTAAATAAAGCGAACGTTCTGCCCGGGTTGAGGCGACATAAAAAAGTCTTCTTTCTTCTTCCAAATCACTTTCACCATCGATCGCCCGTTTATTCGGAAAAAGACCATCAGCCAATCCGATGATAAAAACATGGGGATATTCTAAGCCTTTGGACTGATGAATGGTCGATAAACGGATACAACTTTCGCCATGCTTAACGACACGGTCTCCAGATTCTGAGCTTAATAAGACCAGCTGAGAAAGCATCTCTGCCAAAGTTTCGTGCTTGGAGGCAAAGTCTACTAAACTTTCCAAATCCTCTTCCCTTCGTGGCCAATTTTCGTAAGTGGCACGAAGATATAATTGGTACCATCCTCCGATCGCTTCTTCCACGACAACAGAAGGGGGGGAGTTTCCGGCAACTTTGTGAATTTCGACCAAGGTTTCACACAAAGACTCCCAATCTTCTTTTGCGTCCTTAGGCACTTTTTGGAGAACCTTTTCATTTCCCAAAGCCTCGCACACGGAAATGGACGTATCTTTCGCCAATCCATTCGCTAGTTTTAATAAACGGATCGCAGTTTTTTCGCCTACTTTAGGCAGAAGGCAGGCAAAGCGAAGAAAAGCCGTATTGTCTTTGGGATTGGCTACAAACCTTAGTTGAGCAACCAAGTCTTTAACATGGGCTTGCTCAAAAAATCTTAATCCGCTGGTAATGAGAAAAGGAAGACCGCGACGGGACAGTTCTACCTGGAGTTCCATGGCATGATAATGAGCACGGTAAAGGATGGCGATCTGGTCATACTCCGCACCCGAATTGTATAGCTCCTCGATCTTAGAAATTACAAAATCTGCTTGTTGATACCCATCTAAGGTTGGAATTACTTTGGGTAAGTCCTGATGAGGTTTAGAGGCTTTGAGCTCCTTGCTAAAGCTTTTTTCGGAGGTGCGGTTTTCGAGGATGCCATTTGCAAGTTGTAAGATTTCTGGAGAACTACGGTAATTGGTCTCAATTTTAAAAATCTTAGTTCCTGGATGCCGGTCTGGAAAAGAGAGAATTTGATCTAAATCAGCCCCCCGCCAAGTATAGATACATTGGGCATCATCTCCAACCGCCATAATCTGATGGTTCGAGACTACGTAGTCGACGATTCTTGCCTGTAAAGAATTAACATCCTGGTATTCATCGACCAAAATATGGGAAAATCGATTTTGGAAGTACTGCCGAGCTTCTTCATGCTTTTCTAATAAGGTGAGCCAAAAGACGAGTAAGTCATCGTAATCCGTTAAACCTCGGGCAAGTTTTGTCCGAGTGTAGCCATCCAGAAATTGATCAATTTTGGTGATCAATTCTCGATTTGCAGGATACCTTGCCCGGGCAACTTCCTCAACATCCTTGCCCACATTGCGGGCAAAACTAATTAATCCTTTGATGGGCTTAGCTTTGGGGTTTTCCTTGGCCTTAAAAAAGTCTGGATCGATTTCACGAATTACTTCATTAAGCAAAGAGTCTGAATCCCCATCATCCAAGATGGTAAAACTTCTCGGAAGACCAATGAGATCGCCAAAGAGTCGAAGAGTCTGACCGCCCACATGATGAAAGGTTCCGCCCAGGAACCGATGGCTGCCAATACCGGTTAGCTCTTCCACCCGTTCGAGCATCTGTTTGGAGGCCTTATTTGTAAAAGTTAATAGCAGAATGGATTCGGGGGGGACTCCATTTTCGAGGAGATAAGCTACCCTGTATGTTAGGGTTCTGGTCTTTCCTGAACCAGCTCCGGCTAGAACGAGTGCGGGCCCATCTGGAGCGGTAACTGCTCTAAATTGGTCCTCATTTAATTCTTTTTTAAAATCAATTCCTTTTTGCTTGATGGGTTTGCTCGCTTGAGGAGGTGGGCCAAACAAATCATCCTCTTCATCTTCGTAGTCGTACATCTTAGTCTTCCTCAGAACTTTCTTTCTGAATTAATGGGGCTAGGAAATCGCGGTGAACCACTTCAGGGCGATGGCTCCACGGGTGTAGCGAAAGAACCGAATCATTATTCTGACCAATTATTTGATTGAGCTCATGATTGGAAAAGCGACAGATCCCCCGGGCAATGATTTTACCCTCTGGATTTAATATGGAGACAACCTCGGCTCGCCCAAAGGTACCACTCGCCCGAATAACACCGCTTGCCAGAAGGCTGGCACCATTCTTAAGAATGGCCTCACAGGCTCCATGATCAATTTCCAGGGATCCTTTAGGACTGGGAAAAAAGGCTAACCATTTTTTCCTTTGATTGAGGGACAAACCAGCAGGAGCAAAAAAAGTTCCTTCCGCATCTCCTTGGATCACTTTCGGTAAGCGACCAGGATTTTCACCACTTCCGATAAAGACTGCACATCCAGATTTTGTAGCCACTTTTGCGGCCTCAATTTTTGTGGCCATGCCTCCCACCGCAGTGGCACTTTTTGTGCCTTCAGCCATCTTTTCAATTTCGGGAGTAATCTCGCTGACGAAAGGGATTAAGATTCCTGAATTCGCAGAGGTCATAAGCCCTTTGGCCGTTGTTAAAATAATGAGTAGTTCTGCATGGGACAGGGATGCAAGCAGGGCAGACAAAACATCATTATCTCCAAATTTTAGCTCTTCATCACTGATGGAGTCATTTTCATTTACGACCGGAACAACTCCGTGTTGGAGTAAGGTCTCAATCGTTTCTTTCACCTTTTGAGAACGACCATGTTGATTAAAGTCTTCTCGAGTAAGTAAGATTTGTGCGGCCAACAATCCATGGTTTCCAAGCGAGGATTTCCATGCGTGCATCAATTCACTTTGTCCAATCGATGCACATGAGCGGAGTAAAGAGAGTTCGCTAGGCCTTTGCTCTAGCCCTAGTTTGCCCATACCTAAACCGACAGCACCGGAACTAACGATGATAACTTCAACGCCTCCTTTTTTAAGGGCATCAATACCAGAGCAAATCTGGGAAATTCTTTCGGCACGGATTTCTCCTTTTCCGGCCGATAGCAGACCGGTGCCTAATTTAATTACAACCCGCTTGATTTCTTGATCCACATCCTAACCTGAGTGTCCTAAAAATAACTTTGTTGATTTGGCATGAAATCCTTCTCTTGAGAGCACTTAAAAAGTAAAAAGTTCAAGTCAAACTTGCCTAAGGTCCGACTCTTTGGAAGCTAAGGCTTGGTTGATTTCATTGACCATATCATCTGTCATTTTTTGAACATCTTTCTCAGCTCTTTTAAAGTCGTCTTCAGGCAGTCCATCTTTCTGAAGAGCCTTCAGAGCATCCAAACCATCTTTTCGTGAAGCTCGCACTCCAATTCTCCCATTTTCAGCAAATCCTTGTGCCATTTTGCATAACTCTTCTCGCCTCTCGCCACTAAGTTCAGGAATAGGTAAGCGAATCAGCTCACTGGTAACAATGGGATTAATGCCCAGTTTGGCATCAATAAGGGCTTTCTCTATGGGGCCCACGGTTCCTTTATCCCAAGCTTGGATTTGAATTGTCCTGGAGTCTGGGGTTGTGATTGCGGCCACATCGCGAAGCTTCATCGAGGATCCGTAAACATCTACTGTTACACCATCGACCATCGATGGGTTGGCTTTACCCGTGTGTAAAGTGGCAAATTCGCTCAAGACATGATCTACAGATCTTTTCATGTCTTCTTTTAATTTAGTAAAGATAGGTTCAGTTTCCATGATGCTTATTGGGTTGGTGAAATCATATGAATTTAATTTTATAAAGAATTAACGTACGATAGTGCCAATCGGCTCTCCGCATACGGCTTTGCGAATGGATTGCTCTTGTTGCAGATCAAAAACAAGGATCGGCATCCGATTGTCCATGCAAAGAGAAAACGCGGTCGAGTCCATGACTGATAGTCTTTTTTCCAAGCATTCCATGTAAGTAAGCTCATCGAACTTAAGAGCATCTGCATGTTTATGGGGATCCTTGTCATAGATCCCATCCACCTTGGTGGCTTTGAGAATAATATCAGCAGAGATTTCACTGGCTCGCAAGGCGGCTGTGGTGTCAGTCGAGAAGTAAGGGTTGCCCGTTCCTGAAACAAAGATCACTATCCTCTCTCGTTCAAGGTGACGGACGGCCCGGCGCTGGATGTAGGGTTCTGCTAGTTTGTCCATGGGGATGGCACTTTGAACCCGCACTACTGCACCCATTTTTTCTAACCTGTCCATTAGGGCCAGACCATTGATGACCGTTGCAAGCATACCCATGGAATCACCAGTTGTTCGATCAATTCCCTTATCTGCTCCCTGTAGACCTCGAAAAATATTACCTCCACCAACAACGAGACCAACTTCAACCCCCATATCGGAGACTGCCTTTATTTCTTCACAAATTTTTTCTAAAGATTGGGCAAAGATGGGTTCACCAGCACTTCGGTTACCTAATATTTCGCCACTTATTTTTAAAATAATACGTTTATATTTTGCTTTAGACATATTCTTTTCTCGTGATGTAGTTCCTTGACTTTAATGGACTAAGGGGCAGTATAAATCAACTCTAGCCTGGTGGTGTAATGGTAGCACAGAGGTTTTTGGTACCTTTAGTTGGGGTTCGAATCCCTACCGGGCTGCCACTTGTCAGGGTTTCGTATTATCCCGCAATGTTTTTTCGGGTTAATTATCGAACGGATCAAACGCAGGTGGCAATGGAGGCTCTTCTTCCGCCAAGGGAGGAGGTTCTCCGAAAACATCTCCAAGGGGAACTTCACTGGCAGGAGAATTTTGGCTATCCTCGTTTTGTGGCTGATCGAACGGATCAAAGCTTGGCGGTGGAGGAGGGGTCTCAAACGGACTTCCCGGAGCAGGTGGAGGAGGCACCTCAAATGGATTATCTGGGGCGGTAGGCGGAGGAACTTCGTTTGAACTAGGTTCTGCAAAGGGATCAAAGGATGGAGCAGCAGGAGGCAGGTTAGAATCCGAGAATGGATCGCTTGGCTCAGGATTGAAAGGCTCATTTCCAATGGGTGAATCATCGAAAGGACTGGTGGGTACACTCGGTTCCACTGGCTCTGGTGTATTTAATCCAGGAGCATCGGTTTCATTTGCGGGCAGGTCACCGAATGGGTCGAAACTGGGTGGATTCTCCGCTGAAGGGGGAGGAGGCGGAGGTAGTTCTGTATCGATTTCCTGTTCAGGCGCAGCAGGTGGTGCGGGCAAGGAGTCGGCAGTGGGCAAAATTTGGGTATTGGGAACTTCAACATCCGAAGGTACTTCATTCACTTCCGCAGTCTCTTGTTTGGGTTTCTCAGTAAGTTCGGTTTCTTCGATGGGTGTTTCGTTTTCAGGAACTGGAGGAAGATCAATCTTCTCAAGGGCGGTTTTTTCTTCTGGAGTGTCGGAAGTGGGTTCTTCAGTGGATTCAACTGGACTGGAGGGTGTAACGATTCTCTGCCCTGTTAGCAGGTCCTGCGAGGGGACTCCATTGTCAAAGCGAATTTCAGAAATCTTTTCTCCCTTTTCATTCCACTCTGTGCAAACCCCGTGCTCTAAATTGCTTTTGAAGTTATAATCAAATTGTTGCTGACCATTGGGAAACCAACCTTTGGAATTTCCTTCCATTTGATCATCTACAAATTGGGCGGATAGTCGTTTCTTACCGTTTTCATACCAAATGGTTCTGAGTCCGTGCTGTTTATCTTTCTGGTAAAATAGGCCAAGCTTTTGCTGCCCACTTGGATACCACTCCGAAGATGGACCCTCTCTGAGGCCATGGCGATAGATGGTGGAGGATTTTTCGGTTCCATCGGTATACCATTCCTTGGCTTCCCCGTGAGCAATTCCATCACGCATTTCAACTTGAAAACTTTTGACTCCGTTCGGGTGCCATTCAGACTTGGGTCCGGTTAGCTGATCATCGGCATAAGTTTCTTCACGCCACAATTCGCCGGTAATACGAAATTCTCGGGATGGTCCGTGGCGAAGGCCGTCTTTATAGACAATCGAGGTGCGTTTTCTGCCATTGTAGAAGTACTCTATTGTGGTGCCATGCCTCTTCCCATCTTTCCAGGATGAAATTGATTTGGTGGGGCTTTGTTCAAAAGTCTCGATTGCCTTGCCGCTAAAGGCTTCTTTTTGCTTAGTTTGATTTCCGTCCGTTTCGGCTTCTCGCACGACTCCATTATCATCCACTTCCAGCCAATGTAACATCACGGTTTGGTCTGTGGAAAAAGAGAGTGGATCAGAATTGGATGAACCAGTGTGAATACAGGAAACCAAGGGTAAGAGCAGGACAGATAATACGCAGGGAAACAGGGACTTCATCATACTTAAGGTAATGACTTTGGCGTAGGGTTCTGGCAAGAGGTTTTTCGAAGCCATGCAGGACAGTTCTTAGTTTGCCGAGCAGACCAATCTCTTAGGAAATAGTGAAATTAATTTTAGGGAGATTTGGCTTCCTGCATTCTGAATCCACGGGATTCTTTTTTCACGAGTTTTGCTGATCCGGATAAAGAAATTCATCCAAGGCACGACGTTGTTTCTTGGTGGGCCTTCCCGCCCCCTTACTTTTCTTTGCCGAAAGGGGGATCGAGTATTTTTGCTCTTTAGCTTTCTCATACTCCTCTGGACTTGTAAGATCTGTAATGAGATCACTGGCTAATGGTGCGGAAAGCCTCCTGGCGGAAAGGCCTTCCACTTGAACTTTCTTGAGTAGAGGACCTGTTTTAATGGTGATCGTATCTCCCACCTTGATTTCTCTGGAGGGCTTTGCCGGCTTATTTTCGACTTTTATCGAACCTTTTTTGCATGCCTCGGTCGCTAAAGTACGGGTCTTGTACAACCGAACCGCCCAAAGCCACTTATCTAACCGAAGTGCTTGAAGTTTTTCCTGGTTAGACATCGAAGAATGGATGTGCTCTATCGTTGTAGGCTGGTCTATTTGGGAATTCTTGCCCGAAAGTGCATCGATTCGTTGATGGCGGAAGAGTTTTTCTCATTGGAAATGGGGGTGAGCTCCAATAAGAAATAATCAGATTCAACATGGGGTAGGGGTTGTTTTTTCTTGGTAGATCCGATTTCTTTTGATGGGTTTTCTTGCTTTTCTTCCAATTGCAGAAAAAAAGACTCAGCTTGATCCCAGTTTTGATATAACCAGAAACCTGCACCTCCAAAAAGAATAAGACTAAGGATCAGGAAGATTGAACCGGAAATTCCTGAGGAAGTATTCTCTCCATTTTGGTGGGTAGAGTTTCTTTTTTCGATCAAGCTTCCAACCAAAATGGATAATTCAAAAAGAATATAGAGAGGAATGGTAAGAATGCAAAGACTGACAGGGTCTCCACCCGGAGTGATTAAGGCAGCAGAGACCATTAAGATCACCAAGACAAACCGACGACTCTTACGGAGCTTCTCCACCGTAAGAACACCGACACGAACCAATAAAATTAAAACTAAAGGAAACTGAAATGCCAACCCAACCGCGAAAGTCATCCAAATAACGGTGCTGTAATAATTCCCTGCTTCTGGACGATAAACATCCAAACCCAAAACATTAAAGGAAAACTCAATCGTGAAGGCCAAGGACATGGGTAGAATGAAAAAGTAAGTCATTCCTGACCCTGCCAAAAAAAGAACGGTGGCTGCTAAACATCCCGGAAAGAAAATTTTCTTCTCCTTGAATGTAAGCCCCGGAGTGACAAACCCCCCCACAAAATAGAGTATGAAAGGAAGAGAGATCCCCAAACCTCCTAGAAAGCAAATCTTCATTGCAATGAAGATTGGCGAATAAGATCGGATAACCTGAAGCAGGTTTCGGTCTTTACCGCCAGCGAAATGAATCAGTAAACGGAGACGGTGCTGGGGTTCAGCAATTCCCCACGAAATTAAATCATCTTCAGAAGCATTTACTAATTCCTTTAAAGACACGCCTTGGTTTTCCAGCTTGGTCTGATATTCTGAAAGACCGGTCGCCTGTAGGTCGATGGACAGATTTCCAAAATCTTGCACCGCAGAAACAAGTGGTCTCTGTAAAAGGCGGACGGAATTATCTAAAAAAACTGCTACAAATAAACAACCGACAATAAATGCAAGGGCAGACTTAAAAATAACCCACCGCATTTCTTCCAGATGTTCCAAGAAATGCATTTGGTTGGGATCACTTTTCGTAGCCGATTTTTTACCCAAGGCTCCAATCAATCCTTTTTCTCGAAAACGATCCCCAAAAGTTTGGGGTTTCTCAGAAGGTGTTGGGGGAGTCATTGGATTATGAAAGAGGTGTAGAGTGGGTTGTGCTTTTTAAAATCTGTGAAAAAAGGATTGTTTCGTCTAGCTTGTAATCGATTTCACAAACAAATGAAATAGCCAACTGATTTGTAATTTAGACTAAGAAGCAAACCCTATTAAGATTACAGTGAGTAGCGATTTAGACAGAGCTTTTGATATGAAAGTGATCCGTTGACAAGAACCCCGAATATTTAGATATTCGACAATTTGTTATTTTATTCATGGAAAGTATTTTCTCGGTTGAAAAATACATCTGACCCTAAACATAAAACTACCACTCAAAAATGGCACAGAAAAAGAAGACTAAAGCAGCCAAAGCAAATTCGGCAAAGAAAGCTCCTGCAAAGAAGGCAGCCAAAGCAAGCGACATCAAATATGTCTACGATTTTGGAAAGAAGACAGACGGAGATGCGAAACAGCGTGAATTACTCGGTGGAAAAGGAGCTAACTTAGCGGAGATGGCTCGGATTGGACTTCCAGTTCCTGCAGGGTTTACCATCACCACAGAAGTATGTACTTATTACTACGCCAACAAAAAAACTTATCCTAAGTCCTTGGATGCTCAGATTCGACAATCCGTTGAGTTGATGGAAAAGCAACTGGGCAAAAAGCTTGGTGATTTAAAGAAACCTCTGCTCTTATCCGTTCGTTCTGGGGCTCGCGATTCGATGCCAGGAATGATGGATACAATTTTAAATCTGGGTTTAAATGACGATACAGTAGAAGCCTTGGCATCCTATTCAGGAAACGAAAGATTCGCATGGGATTGTTACCGTAGGTTTATTCAGATGTACGGTGATGTGGTTATGGGTGTGCAAAAACTTCCTTCTGAGGATCACGATCCATTTGAGGAAATCATTGAAAACTTTAAGGCTGAGATTTTTCCGAAAGAAAAAGGAGAGGTCGATGATTCCAAAATATCTGCCGCCCAGATGAAGGAGTTAGTCCATCGTTTCAAAGCTTTAGTTAAGAAAAGGTCGGGCAAAGACTTCCCAACCTGTCCCTGGGAGCAATTGGAAGGCTCGGTTGGAGCCGTATTCAGTTCCTGGATGAATGACCGGGCTATTGTTTACCGTCGTAAATATGGAATCCCCGCAGAGTGGGGAACCGCTGTCAATGTTCAGGCCATGGTTTTCGGTAATACAGGTAAGAAGTCTGGTTCCGGAGTTGCTTTCACCCGTGATCCCGCATCCGGAGAGAAGGTTCTTTACGGAGAATTTCTTACAGATGCACAGGGTGAGGATGTGGTCGCCGGCGTTCGTACACCCCGTCCCGTTGCTCAACTCCAAAAAGTTCTACCCAAGCCCTTCAAAGAATTGGTAGCCGTTCAAAAGAAGCTCGAAAAGCATTTCAAGGACATGCAAGACTTCGAGTTTACTATCGAGGATGAAAAGCTTTATATGCTTCAAACCCGTAACGGTAAGCGTACTGGACTTGCTGCGGTTCGGATTGCGGTTGAAATGGTGAAGGAACGCCTGATTGACTGGAAGACTGCGATCAAACGGGTTCCTGCCGATCAATTGGATCAGGTTCTATCCCCAGTGTTTGACGCAGCTGCGCAAAAAGCTGCCGATACTTTATGTAAGGGTTTACCCGCCGGTCCAGGTGCCGCATCCGGAAGAGTATGCCTCAATGCTGAGCGTGCTGTGGAAGCTGCAAAAAATGGAAAAGTACTCCTTGTTCGCCAGGAAACTTCACCCGAAGACCTCCGTGGAATGATTGCGGCAGAAGGTATCCTTACGGCTCGCGGAGGGGTTTCCTCTCATGCTGCTTTGGTGGCCAGGCAAATGGGTAAGGTTTGTGTTTGCGGAGCCTCCGAGTTGGAAATCGACTACCATGCAAGAACTGTAAAAGTCGGGAAGAAAACTTTTAAGGAAGGTGATTTTATGTCCATTAATGGAACAACCGGAGAAGTATTTGGGGGCGAGTTGAAGACTGCACCATCTGAAATTATTCAGGTTTTAATCGACAAAAAATTAGATCCGAAGAAAAGCAGAGATTACCAAAATTTCTCCAAGATCATGAATTGGTGTGAGCAAGCAACCAAGATGAATGTTCGCACCAACGCAGATTCTCCTTCTCAGGTTGAGAACGCAATCGCCTTCGGTGCGAGTGGTATTGGACTTTGCAGAACGGAGCACATGTTCTTCGAAGGAAACCGCATTGATGCCATGAGGCAAATGATCTTGGCGGATGATGAGAAAAACCGCCGTGCCGCTCTTAAGAAACTGTTACCTTTCCAAAGAAAAGATTTCACCGGCATCTTTAAAGCCTTGGCGGGCCGGCCCGCGACCATTCGTTTGTTGGACCCTCCCTTGCACGAGTTTCTTCCACATGACCAAGCTTCTCAGCGTGATTTGGCTAAGAAGTTGGGAGTAAGCCTGGCATCCGTTAAAAAGCGGGTGGAGGACTTACATGAATTCAATCCAATGCTTGGTCATCGTGGTTGCAGACTGGGAGTCTCTTATTCTGAGATTACCGAGATGCAAACTCAGGCGATCATTGAAGCAGCTCTTGCCGTGCAGGAAAGTGGGATTGAAGTGAACCCTGAAATCATGGTTCCATTGGTTGGCTTTTCCAGGGAACTCGAGTTGCAGGTTGAAGTCATTCATGAAACCGCCAAGAAGGTATTCGCAGCCAAAGGAAAGAAGGTAAAGTATCTCGTGGGTACCATGATTGAAATTCCTCGTGCTGCTTTGGTGGCTGATGAGATCGCCAAAACCGCTCAATTTTTCAGTTTTGGTACCAATGATCTTACCCAGACTACCCTTGGTATGAGCCGGGATGATTCTGGAAGCTTCCTTCCAAATTATACGGAACTTGAAGTAGTCTCAGCCAATCCATTTGCCAGTGTCGACCAAACCGGGGTCGGCCAGCTGATGGAAATTGCAGTTAAGAAAGGTAAGTCCTCTCGTCGGGGGATTAAACTTGGAATTTGTGGCGAGCATGGTGGTGATCCTTCAAGTGTAGAGTTTTGTCATCGGATTGGGTTGAATTATGTAAGTTGTTCTCCATTCCGTGTGCCTACTGCTCGCTTGGCTGCAGCACAGGCAGCAGTTTCTTAACTGTCAGCCTTTTGCTAAAACCCCACTTACATCTAGGGTCCGGTTGCAATTGCGACCGGACCCTATTTTTTGAAAAGAGAGAACCTGCTATTCATGTTTGAGGTTAAGGAAAAACCCAGACTAGTTGAGCGAGCCTATTTAGTTTCCTGCATTCATTCCGAAAGAGAGCGTGCCGATGCGGATTCCCTCTTGGATGAGCTTTATGAATTAACTCAAAATCTTGGAATTGGTGTCGTAGGTCGAAAAGTGGTAAGAATCAGAAAAACATCTCCACGCTTTATCCTCGGGAAAGGGAAAGTGGAGTTATTGCTATCGGAATTGAAAGAGGCCAATGCTGATGTTTTAATTTTTGATAACGAAATTACACCTGCCCAGCAGAGGAATTGGGAGACAGAGAGTAAGCTCCTTGTGATTGATCGGCATGAAATCATTTTGGATGTGTTTGCTGATAGGGCTCAGACAAGGGAGGCAAAGTTACAGGTCAAACTCGCTCGACTGGAATATTCTTTGCCTAGGTTGCGGCGGGCGTGGACTCACTTAAGTAGACAAAGAGGAGGAGGAGTTACTCAAAGAGGGGAGGGAGAAGCCCAGATAGAATTGGATCAGCGGATGGTTCGGGATCAAATTTCTTCTACCCGAAAAGAGATATCTCAAGTGGCTAAGCAACGTCAGACAGGTAGGTCTCGAAGGCAAAAGTTGCCCTTACCAACGGTTGCCATTGTTGGATATACCAATGCGGGTAAATCAACCTTGCTCAATTGTTTAACAGGGGCTGATGCCTTGTCGGCAGATAAGTTGTTCGCCACACTGGATCCAACCAGCCGTCGTTTAAAACTACCCAATGGTAGAGTTATTGTTCTAACCGATACCGTTGGCTTTATCCGGAAATTGCCTCACCGCTTGGTGGACTCGTTTAAGGCCACCCTGGAAGAGGCATTGGTTGCGGATTTAATTTTACATTTAGTCGATTTTTCCAACCCCCAATATGAAGCACAAATGTCTACCACAGATGAAGTTCTGATAGAACTTGGTGCGTCGGAGAAAGATGTAATTACGGTATACAATAAAATAGATCAGGCACAAAATGACTTGGAGAAATTCAAAGCAATCAATCTAGCCAGCCCAGCTATTTTTATAAGTGCACAGACCGGGGAGGGACTCGATCAATTGCTTAACTCTCTAGAAAATTTCTTTACTGTGTCTAATGAACTAGAAGAATTTCAACTTCCCTTTGACCGCTATGATTTAGCAGTCCGTCTAAAGTCACAGGGTGGATTAGTTAGTGAAGAAACAACCGAACAAGGATATATAGTAAAAGGAAAT
>JAQCIX010000027.1 GCA_027593365.1 Verrucomicrobiota bacterium | reverse complement strand
CGATAGCTGGCAACGCCAGGCCTTAAACGAACTGCGTGGAGGGAAGGATGTGGTTTTACACGCTCCCACTGGGGCAGGGAAAACCTTTGTCTTTGAGCAGTGGATCGAGGGCGGTTTCAAAGGGCATGCTGTTTACACTGTGCCCACCCGTGCTCTGGCGAACGATAAATTCCGGGAATGGAAAGAACGGGGTTGGGAAGTCGGATTGGTCACCGGAGATATTCGTCACCAACCCAATGCTCCCGTGGTGGTGGCGACTTTGGAGACTCAGCGCGGGGTTATGGCCAGCCGTTTCCCACCCGATCTGTTTGTGGTGGATGAGTATCAGTTATTAGGGGATTCCCAACGCGGTCCCGGCTATGAAGTCACCCTGGCCCAGGCAAAACCGGCTACTTCTTTGCTCCTGATGAGTGGCAGTGTGGCCAACCCCCATGAGGTTTCAGAATGGCTGGTCAGTCATGGTCGCCAGGTTGCGGTGATTGAGGAGACCCGCCGGCCTGTGCCTCTGGAGGAAGTTTTGGGCGAGACCCTGCTCAAGCAATCTTCGCATGGGGAAAAAATCCGGGGTCACTGGCCCAGGTTGGTTGATGGAGCCCTACGCTCGGGGCTTGGACCCATTCTTATTTTTGCTCCCCGGCGCAAAGCTGCAGAGGATCTTGCCCGCCAGTTGGCTCACGAACTCCCCGAACCAGAAATGCTTGAACTTACCCGGGAACAAAAGCAATTGGCCGGCAAAGAGCTTTCCTCTTTGCTACGCCGCCGGGTGGCCTACCACCATAGTGGGTTGGACTATCTCAAGCGGGCTGGAGTGGTTGAGCCTTTGGCCAAGGCTGGGCAATTACAGGTGGTGGTCGCCACCACCGGATTGGGTGCAGGGGTAAACTTTTCGATGCGCTCCGTGCTGGTTACCGACCGGGAGTACCGGATCGATGATCAATTGCTTCAGGTTCGCCCCGATGAGCTTTTACAAATGTTTGGCCGGGCAGGCAGACGGGGAAAGGATACCCGGGGCTATGTGGTGGCGGCTTCGAAGCAGACCAGGTTGTCCGATGCCCGTCCTCTGCGGTTGCACCGATCCTCCACCCTCGACTGGCCTGCTCTGCTCAAAGTGATGCAACTGGCGATTGAGCAAGGGGAGGGTCATATTGACGCTGCCCGTCAACTCGCAGAACGGTTGTTTTCCGAAGAGCATGTCCGATTGGGCTTTCGTGAGTCCCTTGGAAATTTAAAGAAATTAACCGATGCCCTGGCACGTCCGTCTGTTGATCCAGTGAACTCGATGCTCAACAGTTCGGGCCTGTGGGAAAGAAGGGGAGGGCAGACCAAAACCCCGCTGGGACGGGCGATCGTTCTTAACGACTCCGAATGGGTTCCCGCTCTTTCGCTGGCAGACACTTTGAGTAAGGTCCATGTGGGGAACCCCTGCCGGTTTGGCAGCCGGAAATCCCCCACTTATGGAAAGGAAATTCCCATCGCCGTTTATGTGGAGGAATCGATTGGAGAAAAAGTCCTCTTGATCAAATCCTTTCGTAAACTTTTACGGCAGGCGGTGGAATCCGAACGCCCAAAAGGAAAGAAAAAATATTCCCGCAAGACCTGGAGAAGGCTTGGGTTGGAAGATCAGTTCCGTCCTTTTTTTCCTGCCCTCTCCCAGGGAGGGGAACTGGTGGAATTTGTCGACCGGGGAAAAGTACTCAGTGCCCGTCTCAGTTACGAAAATGCCCAGACTCTGGGCTGGAAAGATTCCCGGGGTCGTTTCCTGCTTAATCCGAGGTTGCGCAAAACAGCCCGCTCCTTTGATTCTCCCTTTCTGGAAAATGCACATGAGCATGGAGATGATCTGAGCAATGCCAGTCCACTGGAAGCCTGGTATGTGCTTGGACTGGTTGATGAAGAGGCCCGCCCCACCGACCGAGGCCGGATTTTTAGCCAGTTTTCGAGGGGGGAGGGGCTGGCGATTGCGGTGGGTTTGGAAGACCCTACTTATCCGGTGGAGGAAATGATTTACGATTTGGCCAATTTGCGGGCAGGTCATCGATTCCGCACCTGGGCAAAATCAGAATCCCGTCTGGCGGCCCTTTGTCGGCAGGCCTTTGGTTTTCGGGATTGCCCGGGATACTTACGCACCGGATTACCCTTGGAGTATGGGGAAGGTGGGGTTGATTTTATTCGGGAACGATCCCTCGTTCAAAACTTGAACGAAGGGGAGGGTGAGGACCTCGCCAGCGGGGATGTGGAAAGATTACAGATCGAGTGGAAGAGCCTGCTCGATTTAATTGCCCATGCGCCTAGTCTCGGGGTGGAGCGCTGGGAGGAGTTGCAAGCGATGGCTTACAAACTTGGGGGTGGACAGACTCAGGTAAGCGAACTACCCGAGCTCCCTGAGCTACCGGTCCGGCAACGCCGACGGTTTGAAGGGCCGGTTCGCCGGGGTTAAGCCAGGGCTCCGAGAGCGTCCTCGGTTTCCTGTTTCTTTTTCTGGTTTTCCGCCAATTGCTTGCGGGCACCGTCCACCACCTGCTGAGGTGCCTTTTCGGTAAAGGAAGCATTACCCAATTTGTTCTCAATCGAAGCAATCACCTTGATCAGTGATTCAAGTTCCTTACTCAGCCTGGCTTTCTCTGCATCCACATCGATTCCGCTGGCCAGATCCATGTAGACCGAGCCGTATGCGGTAACCAGAGCGGGCATACCTGCAGGTGCTTCCTCCACCCGGTTGAGGGCAGCAGCTCCCACAGAGCTGAGTACCGACGATGTATGTCGGGTCAAAACTTCCGCCTTTTCCTCCTCGGCCAGATAGAAGAATTCCACCCGGTTATTGTTGGCGAGGTTACGATCGGCTTTGAGGGCACGCATCGAAGTGACGAGCTCGCGGATAGCGAGCATTTCCTCCAGGGCACGGTCTTCCAGTACGATCCCGCGTGCCTCAATGAGATTGGCCAAGTCCTGTCCATTCCCTGGGTTGACCCATTGGATGGATTTTCCACCGGCAAATCCGAGCACATCCCAGAGCTCTTCGGTAATAAATGGGGCAACCGGGTGGAGCAGGAGCAAAACCTGGCGCAGGCAAATATCCTGCACCGCCAGGCAGGTTTCTTTTCCCTCTCCTCCGCGCATCCGGCTCTTGGAGTTTTCCACATACCAGTCACAAAGATCATTCCAGAAAAATCGGTAGATGGACTGCAGGGCGGAGTTGAATTCGTACTCCACATATAAACGATCCACCTCATCGAGGGTCTGCACCAGGCGTAGAAGGATGGCATGATCATCCTGATTGAGGTGAGCCGGGTCGATCCTTTGCAAAATCTCTTCCACCGAGGGCTGGGCCCCGGATTCATCCGCCATCAGGCGGAATCGTGAAACATTCCACAATTTGTTGCAGAAGTTCCGGCCCTGTTCGATTCGTTCCTCGGAAAAACGGATATCCTGCCCTTTGGGGGCAATGCTCATAATCCCATGGCGCAATCCATCCGCACCGTACTTCTCAATTAAATCGAGCGGGTCAGGAGAATTGCCTAGCGACTTCGACATTTTGCGCCCCTTATCATCGCGGATAATTCCGGTGAAGTAGACATCACGGAACGGTATGCGTTTACGGATTTCCTCGTCGGAAAGCACCGATTTAGGGTCGAGAGGTTCTCCCTTAAATTCAAGCCCGGCCATAATCATGCGGGCGACCCAGAAAAAGATAATATCGGGCCCGGTGACCAAGGCGGAAGTGGGGTAAAAATAATCCAGTCCCTGTTGTTTCATTGCCGATTCATCGGGCCATCCCATGGTGGCGATGGGCCAGAGCCAGGAGGATGCCCAGGTGTCGAGCACATCGTCATCCTGCTCCCAATTTTCCGGATCATCTGGGCCATCCACCGATACATGCCAATTTTGCGGATCCTTAGGATCCTCTCCCTTGCGGTACCAAACGGGGATCCGGTGACCCCACCATAACTGCCGGCTGATGCACCAGTCCTGGATGTTTTCCAGCCAGTGCAGGTAGGTTTTACTCCAACGGTTGGGGAAATATCGAATAAACCCTTCTGCCACCGCCCGCTTGGCTTCCTCCACCCGTGGGTAGCGAAGGAACCATTGTTCGGAAAGACGCGGTTCGATCGGCACATCTGCCCGTTCGGAAAATCCGACATTATTGGCGTGGTCCTCCTCGTCGATCAGGTCACCCTGTTCCCGCAGTTTTTCCACCGTTGCTTTGCGTGCTTCAAAGCGGTCCATCCCAGCAAAGTCTGGCCCGGCTAATTCATTGAGGGTCCCGTCCTCATGAAAAACATCTATAATCTCCAGATCATGGCGCCGACCGATCTCAAAATCGAGCGGGTCATGGGCCGGGGTAATTTTGAGCATCCCGGTACCGAAATCCTTTTCCACCGCATCATCGGCAACGATAGGAATTTCAGCAGGTTGCAGGGGTCGGCGTACTTTTCTGCCCTGCAGGCTGGGCCAGCGCTCATCCTGCGGATGGATGGCGAGGGCGACATCGCCCATGATGGTTTCCGGGCGGGTGGTGGATACCTCGAGATACTCCCCGGGAGAGTCCACCAGTTCGTAGCGGATTTTGTAAAGTTTGCCATTTTGCGGCTTCATGATCACTTCCTCATCGGAAAGAGCCGTGCGGCTGACTGGGCACCAATTGACCATCCGTTTTCCACGGTAGACATAGCCGTTCTTAAACAAGCGGACAAAAGCTTCGAGTACTGCTTTGGAGTAATCGGGGTCCAGGGTGTGGACCGTGCGTTTCCAGTCGCAGGAACATCCCAGTTTACGAAGTTGCTTGAGGATGATTCCGCCATGCTTGTCCCGCCACTCCTTGGCATGTTCGAGGAAGCCTTCCCGCCCGAGATCATATTTGCTTTTCCCTTCCTTCCTCAATTGCTGTTCCACCTTGGTCTGGGTGGCAATCCCGGCGTGGTCGGTTCCGGGGAGCCAAAGAACGGAGTGGCCCTGCTGGCGGGCCCGGCGGGCAAGAATGTCCTGGATGGTGTTGTTGAGCACATGTCCCATGGTCAGCACCCCAGTCACATTGGGTGGGGGGATGACGATGGAGTACGCGGGTTTTTCCGCATCCGGGTGCCCCTCAAAGGCACCGTCTTGTTCCCAGGAATGATAGAGGCGGTCCTCCACCTCTTTTGGTTGGTATGCTTTTTCCATTGGCTCGATCGAAAGCGATTGAGCCTACCGCAATCCCCTGGATTGGCGAGTAAAAGAGCGCGTCCGTCCATCCTGAAACAGCCGAACACCCGGTTTGCGCAGGAATGGGGTGAGCAGGATCCCGGCGGCAAAGCCTCCCAAATGAGCGGCAATTGCCACTCCACCTGCCTGCTTCATCGATTCGGGCAGGGCGATGACCTGTTCAAATACCCACAGTCCCAGTACCATGTAAGCGGGTAGGTAAAGAGTACCGATAAATAAAAAGAACCAGTAAAAGACCCGGATATTGGCTCGTGGGTAGAGCAGGAGGTAGCCTGCAATCACTCCAGAAATGGCTCCCGATGCCCCCACCATAGGGATTTCTGAGAGTGGGTTGATCAGCGACTGGGCAAAGGCGGCAAAAAATCCGCATAAAATGTAAAAGATAAAGTAGCGCACTTTCCCGAGTGCATCTTCGAGGTTATCTCCGTAAAGATAAAGAAACAGCATGTTTCCAAAGAGATGCATCAGTCCACCGTGGCTGAACATCGAGGTCACCACCGATCCCCACTCCCACGCCATTGCCCCCAGATCATTCTGGGAAAACTGACCATAAAAAGCGGCCGGGATAAACCCAAAGTGAGCAAAGTAGGCTTCCTGTCCACTTGGGGATAACGGGAACTGCCAGACAAAAAAGACCCAGAGGTTGGCGACAATAATCACCCAGTTGACCAGCGGAAAGGAGCGGGTCGGGTTATCATCTCGGTAGGGAAAGAAAATCATATTCTCGGCGGCATCCTAGGCATATCCTTGTAAATGATCAATCCCGTGCTTGAGTAGACGGAAAGAACGGGCTAGCAAAGATGGGCAATGACAGATGATCACCAAAGACTGGGGGTATTTCGGAGCGATTCCGGGATCACCCTGTCCTTCGGGCAGGCAACTTATTTTATCTCTGCGGATGAGCCTTTTCACAACATTGCAGTGAAAGCCCTGAAGATGAACGATTATGTTCCCTTCTATCTGGAGATTGCAAAGAGGGAAGGGGTCGGTCCGGAATTTAGAGACGCTCTCGAACGCATGATCGAGGATACCAAGCCTGGTGATTAGCTTGCTGGTTGTTGGCTTAGCCTGGGTGGGGGAGAAAATACGGAGTCCTCTTCGGTACTCACATAACGGGCACCCGGGCCATAGGTTCTGGATTGTACGGCATAGACCAGCCACTCCTGTCCTTCCTCTTCGTAGAGGATTCTCAATTTAAACTTCTTATCTTCCGGACCCTCAAAGACCAGAGCCTTCATATCCTTACCCTGGAAGGTTCCCCGATCGTAGGTTCCGGTTAAGGGTTTCTGCCAGTAGCCATTCAGCATGATCTCTCCATCAGGTTTTACCTGAATTGTTACCTGTTTCGACCCAATGGTACCGGAGTAGATTCCCTCCTCGGGAGCTCCGCACCCCAAAAGAATGAAAACGAAGACAAACCAGAGTATACCAGTAGAGCGATGCTCAGACATCGATCACATCATCCGAATCTTTTCGAAAAGAGGAGGGCCCACCAGAGAAGTGAGCGAAGCCAGCTGCCTTTCCCACCCGCTTGGTGAAGGACTGGGTCAGGGCTTTGCAGAATGCTTTGCGGATGGGGGGTATGAGCAGGGAAAACCCAAAAAGGTCGGTGATAATCCCCGGGGTCAGCAAAACAATGCCTCCCACCACAATCAAAGCTCCTTCCACCAGTTCCTGAGTGGGTGGCTTACCCGATGCCATTTCCCGCTGGATTTTGGAGAGAACCGATAAGCCCTGTTGGCGGGCGAGGGTGGCTCCGAGCACACCGGTAAAAACGATCAATCCGATAGTGGGCATCGCCCCAATACGGGAACCGAGCATGATCAAAAGATACAGCTCAACCATAGGTAAAAAAACAAAAAGTAAAAGCATCCGACCAAACATAGAAACCAATCAATCACATCCATCTACAATCCACAAGACCTACCGGATCATTTCCATAAACTTTTCTTGGTACGGAAAGTTCGTGACGGATGGGGGCGTTTTCGATAAGATAAAACCCTTTTAACCGCTTTACACCTATGCATAAATTAGTACTCCTTCGTCATGGCGAGAGCCAGTGGAATCAGGAAAACCGCTTTACCGGTTGGCACGATGTCGACCTCACCGAAAAAGGGGAGGGCGAAGCCCGTGAATCCGGCCGGTTGCTCAAGGAAGCAGGCTTTCAATTTGATGTGGCTTACACCTCTTTGCTCAAGCGGGCGATTCGTACCCTTTGGTTTGCTTTAACCGAGCTCGATCAGGTCTGGGTTCCGGTGCATCGTGAATGGAGACTCAATGAGCGCCACTACGGCAGCCTTCAGGGCCTCAATAAAGCGGAAACCGCGGAGAAGCATGGCGATGACCAGGTACTTGTCTGGAGGCGCAGTTACGATATTCCACCCCCAGCCATGTCCAAGGACGACGAAGGCTATGCTGGCAAAGACCGCCGCTATGCCAACCTCGCCGAGTCGGATATCCCCTTGACCGAGTGTCTGAAAGATACGGTTGCCCGTTTTCTTCCCCTCTGGACCGATACCATTGCCCCACAGATTAAGCAGGGCAAAAGCGTATTGATCGCAGCTCATGGGAATTCCCTGCGTGCTCTGATTAAATACCTCGACGGGGTATCGGAAGAGGAAATCATCGGGATGAATGTGCCCACCGGTATGCCCTTGGTTTATGAATTGGATGCCGATCTGAAACCGATTAACCGACAATACCTCGGTGATCCCGAAGCCGTGGCCAAGGCAATGGAAGCGGTAGCCAACCAAGGCAAAGCGAAATAAGCCTACCGGTTTGCATCCCATCGGTAAATCGGCAAAATTAGTCTTTATGGATACGAAATCCGACCAACCGCAAAAGCTCAAGCGCGAGTACGATCCGAATTTTCAAATTACTCCGGAGTACCGCAAATCCCTTCCGGATGTCCAAAATTCCGGATGTTCCGAGATGCAGGGAGCCAATGTACCCATCCTCCAGGTGGGTATATCCGGTTTTCGCTTACCTTTGCGCTTTGTCGGGCCCGATGGAGAGGATCTTACCCTGGAGTCCCGGGTTACAGGAACCGTCAGTCTGGATGCGGACAAGAAGGGCATAAACATGTCCCGCATCATCCGCATCTTTTACGAGTACGAAAAAGAAGTATTCTCCCCTGAGGTTCTCGACCGGGTGCTCCGCCACTACAAGGAGCAACTCGATTCCCGTGAAGCCCGGATCAAGGTGGATTTTTCTTACCCCATGGTGCAGGAAAGCCTGCGCAGCGGTCTCGAGGGATATCAATACTACAACTGCAGTTTTGAGGGATTGATCGACCGGGCCGACCGGGTGCGTAAAATCATCAATTTCGACTTTGTATACTCCTCCGCCTGCCCCTGTGCTTCGGAACTTTCGGAACATGCCCGCCTCACCCGCAACTTGCTTGCCATCCCTCACTCCCAGCGCAGTCTTGCCCGGGTCAGTGTGGAAGTGCATCCAGACCGCGAACTTTCCATGCTCGAACTGCGCGACATGTGCATTCATGGGCTAGGGACGGAGACTCAGGTGATGGTCAAGCGCGAGGATGAGCAGGCCTTTGCCGAACTTAACGGGGCTAAGGTGAAATTTGTCGAAGACGCGGCCCGGTTGCTCTATGAGCAGTTGATTGAAGAGTCCCGCATTATCGATTTTCGGATTGTCTGTTCCCACTTCGAGTCCTTGCACTCCCACGATGCGGTGGCGGTTCTCTGCCGAGGAGTGGATGGTGGGTTCCGTGCCGAATACGAGGATTTCACCAACCTCGTGGTCTGAGTTTTCTCTCGCTGGTTTCCGGGCCCCTTTTTGCTGACTCTGCGGAACTTTGAACCCCGCATCCATTCGTATCGAAACCTGCCGGGACGCATCGGTTTTTGAGCGAATTGAGGAACAGTACGATGCCCTGCTCGGGCGGGCTGACTGGATAAACCCATATTTCTCTCCATCCTGGTTAACTTGCTGGTGGAGCCGTCAAAAAAAAGACCGTTCGCCTTTGGTTATTCTGGCATTCAGCGAAGAAGATGAGTTGGTCGGATACTGGCCCCTGGTGGAAAGGCCTGGTCTGCTTGGTTCCAAGGGGTTGTGGCCCTTTATTTACGATGAAGCCAATTACCATTTTCCCACCTGTATAAAAGAAGCTGCCCCTGTGCTGGTGGATGCCCTGCATCAATCAATTGGTTCCTTTCTCTTCGCCTGGTTACCCCAGATTCCGAAAAACTTTTGGGACGCTTCGATTGATCCTCTTTTGCAGAACTCACCAAACCTGCACATCATTCGACAGGAGCGAGTATCTTCGAGGATCGAACCCGTGGAAGGGGTCGGGTTTGATTCCTTTTGGCAGGAACAAATCGGATCCAGGACCCGAAAATCATTTGCCTACGATCAGCGTGTCCTGGCCACTCAGGGAGAAGTGGTCTATGAAACGGCATCCACCTTCGAGGATGTCCGTTCGGTTATGCCTTCCACCTGCCTGGTGGAATTGGAATCGAATAAGACCTTGGAAAATGCCGGGCTCTACACCATACGGGGGAAACGCGGTTTCTTTTTTGAACTGCTTCCACAACTCGCCCGCTCGGGGGAAGTGCGGGTCTCTTTTTTGCGGGTGGATGATCATCCGGTTGCCTGGCAGCTGGAACTGCTCAGCCCTGGGCATTGCTACCTGCACCACCTCGCTTTTGATCAGGCATGGAAAAAGTACTCCCCGGGTAAGCAGTTGCTCCATCATGGCCTCCAACGATGCTGGCAGGAGGGGCGAACCTTCGATTTTTTACCGGCCTCTTTTGCTTATAAGCAAACCTACGCCAATGCATCGATGCCTGCCCATGAGCTCCATTGGATTCGAAATTCCATCCGTGGGCGGATCGCCCGCCGTTTGATTCGCTGGAATATGAATTGGCGTAAAAAAATGAGGGAGCGTTCGCCCGGGCTCGCCGCGAGCATTGCCCGGGAAGAGGTAAGCAAAGCCAACCAGCCGGATTCCGAATAAAGGGTTTTGCGGAATTCTTTGTTTGTTCTAATATGAAATCTGATCATGACCGATTTTAATCAAAGCCTGCAGGATTTAAGGGAAAGCTACGACCAGGAACCCCTCCGTCGTTCCATGCTCGCAGAAGACCCGGTGGTTGAGTTTCAAAAATGGATGCAGCAGGCGATCGATGCCAAAGTGTATGATCCCAATGCCTGCAGCCTGGCCACGGTTGATGATTCGGGCCGGCCTTCATCCCGTGCTGTATTACTAAAGGGGCTGGATGCGGGCAGGTTTGTTTTTTATTCCAACTACAACAGTCGAAAGGCGGGTCACCTCGAGGCCAATCCAAATGTGAGCATGCATTTTCCCTGGTTTTCCATGCAGCGCCAGGTAACGGTGCTGGGGGAGGTATCCAAGGTGGAGGACACCCTGGCCGAAGAGTATTTTCAGTCCCGTCCCTACCTTAGTCGGATTGGGGCGTGGGCATCGAGCCAGAGCCAGCCGCTCGATTCGCGTGAGACCCTTGAGAAATCCTTTTTGCAAGCCCAGCAAAAATATGGCGACACTCCGCCACGCCCTCCGCATTGGGGTGGGTATTACCTGCATCCCCGCTCGATCGAATTCTGGCAGGGCGGGCCCAACCGCTTGCACGACCGCTTTTTGTACCAACGCATTGACGAACAATGGACCATCACCCGACTAAACCCGTAAACCCAGCCCCCGAACTCGACGAATTCGAGGGACAGGATTTAGATCACCTCCTTTCCCTTCGTGGAAAACCTTTTTCCAACTGGAAGGAGGAACGCCTCTACCTCCGGGAAAAATGGGGTATGCAGGGCAGGCAGGTCGAACCGGGAGAGTCTCCCCAACCAAGTAAGGATACAGACCAATGAACTGGGAAGCAGTCGGAGAATACGAGGATATACTTTACCACAAATCAGGCGGGATCGCCAAAGTTACGATCAACCGCCCGCACAAGCGTAATGCCTTTCGGCCTAAGACAGTAAATGAAATGTATCAGGCCTTTCTCGATGCCCGGGAAGACCCCAAAATTGGGGTGGTTCTTCTCACCGGAGCTGGTCCCCATACCGATGGTAAATATGCCTTCTGCTCCGGCGGAGATCAAAGTGTTCGTGGAGAAGCTGGTTATGTCGATGAGGAAGGCGTTCCCCGTCTCAATGTCCTCGATTTACAAAAACTCATCCGTTCCATGCCCAAGGTGGTGATCGCTTTGGTTTCGGGTTACGCCATAGGTGGAGGGCATGTCCTGCATGTGGTTTGCGATTTATCGATCGCGGCCGATAATGCCATTTTTGGCCAGACCGGGCCCAAGGTGGGTAGTTTTGACGGTGGGTTTGGTTCCTCCTATCTTGCCCGAATTGTCGGTCAGAAAAAAGCCCGGGAGATTTGGTTTTTGTGCCGCCAATATGGTGCCCAGGAAGCCCTCGATATGGGGTTGGTCAACAAAGTGGTACCGGTGGCAGATTTGGAAGCAGAGGGAGTGCAGTGGGCCTCAGAAATCCTGGAGAAGAGCCCGCTTGCGATCCGTTGTTTAAAATCTGCCTTCAATGCCGACTGCGATGGCCAGTCTGGTTTGCAGGAACTGGCGGGCAATGCCACCTTGCTTTATTACCTGTCGGAGGAAGGAACCGAGGGCAAAAAAGCATTTCTCGAAAAAAGGAAGCCCGACTTCGAAAAGTATCCCTGGTTACCCTAGGAGAAAAGTCTTTTTAGCGGCGGACCTTGGCAAACTCGACTGCCAAACCCCGGCAATTTTCAACCACCTGGCCCATGTGGTAGGCCGTCTTACCCGAGACTAGGGTACGCTCAATCCGGTGCGAAAACGTTTCTCCGGCAAAGGGAGACCACCCGCACTTGCTGAACAGGGTGGTTTGGTCGACCACCGTATCTGCATGTGGGTTCACCAGTACCAAGTCTGCCCAGTAGCCCTCGCGTAGGTGCCCACGGTCCAGTACATCAAAAATCCGGGCCGGTGCATGGCAGGCCCGTTCGACTAAAGTTTCGATGGAGAAATCGTTTTGTTTCACCATTTCCAGCATCAGGAGTAGGGTGTGCTGAACGAGGGGCAACCCGGAGGGAGCGGAGAAATAAGCTCCCTGTTTTTCTTCCCATGTGTGTGGGGCATGGTCGGTGGCGAGTACAGATATCCTCCCATCGGCCACTGCTTTTCGGATCGCCTGGCGGTCGCTGTCTTTCTTAATCGCCGGGTTGCATTTGATTTGCGAACCAAGGGTGGCATAGCTTGATTCCTCAAACCACATATGGTGCACGCAGGCCTCGGCGGTGATCCGGGTATCGCCGGGGGTAAACAGATCAAGTTCCTCCTCCGTGGAAATATGGAGTACATGGAGGCGGGCATTTTCCCGGTTCGCGAGTTCGGTGGCAAAGGTGGAAGATTTTAAGCAAGCCTCACGCGAGCGGATATATGGATGTTCAGAAAAAGGAACCTGTTCCCCATACTTATCTTTGGCTGCTTGTTCATTTGCAAGGATGGTTGGGGTGTCCTCGCAGTGAGTGGCTATGGGGGTAGGGGCGTGCCGGAAAATCTGTTCAAGGATCCTTTCTTCATCCACCAGCATATTGCCGGTGGAAGATCCCATAAATATTTTGATACCGGCAATTTTGGTGGGGTCGGCAGATTTTACCGCCTCTAGATTATCATTACTGGCACCCAGGAAAAATGCGTAGTTGGCCGCAGATTCACGCCGGGCAATTTCTCTTTTTTCCTCCAGCCTCATCATATCGAGGGTGGGAGGGGATACATTGGGCATTTCAAAAAAAGTGGTCACTCCACCTGCCACCGCGGCCCGAGCCTCGGTGGCGATACATGCTTTGTGGGTCAGGCCTGGTTCGCGAAAGTGCACCTGGTCATCAATCAACCCGGGTAGGATCCATTGACCTGCGGCATCGATTTGCTCCGCATTCTGAGGCGGGGTGATGGAAGGGGCAATTTGTTCAATTCTTCCATTCTTAATCAGGATATCCGCCTCCACTTTTAAACCGTCCGATATCAACAGGCCTCCGGTTATCCATGTATCGCTCATTAGGAATAAATATTTTGGTATTTTAAAAAAGCGGACCTATTTCCACTGCCCAGTCCCTGCGATCAGGTATTTGTAAGAGCACAGTTCCTCCAACCCCATCGGCCCGCGTGCATGCAAGCGGTCCGTGGAGATACCAATCTCTGCCCCCAGCCCAAATTCAAACCCATCGGTAAAACGGGTGCTGGCATTCCAGTATACCGAGGACGCATCGACTTCCCTTTGAAATTTTTCGGCCCGGTTGGCCGAGGGGGAGAGGATGGATTCGCTGTGCCCACTGCCATATTGGTTGATAAAGGAGATCGCATCTTCGAGGGAGTCCACGGTTTTGATAGCGATCCGAAGATCAAGAAATTCCTCCGCAAATTCTGCATCCCCGGCTGGTTGGCTGGGGGTGGCACCGATTGCCTGGGTTGCCCGTTGGTCGGCAAAAATCTGACACCCCTTTTCGTGGAGACTTTGAGCGATGTTGGGAAGCAGGGTATCGAGGTGGGATGCGTGAATAATCAGGTTTTCAATCGCGTTGCATACGCCTGGTCTTCCACACTTGGCCGATACTGCAATATTCTGAGCCATCGCGGGATCACACCCCTCATCGAGGTAAAGGTTACACACCCCCTTGTAGTGCTTAATCACCGGAATGCGGCTATTCTCTGCAACAAAGCGAATCAATCCCTCCCCTCCGCGGGGAATGATGCAGTGCACATATTCATCGAGGGTCAGCAGGTGGTTTAGGGCAGACCGATCGGTGGTGGGAATGAGTTGTACACTATGCTTGGGTAAATCAGTACTTTCCAGGGCATTGGCAAGGATGTTGGCCAGTGCCTGGTTGGAGTGGAGGGCTTCCTTGCCCCCACGTAAAATGGCAGCATTCCCAGATTTTAGGCACAATCCGGCACAATCAATGGTCACATTAGGGCGGGATTCGTAAATAATCCCAATCACCCCGATTGGGGTGCGTACCTTACGAATTTGCAAACCATTGGGCCTCTTTTTTTCTTCGATCAATCCACCCACCGGATCCGGGAGATCAATCAGTTGACGCAAGCCTTGAGCCATCCCGTCTATACGGTCGTGGGTCAGGCGAAGACGGTCGATCATTGCTTCGGTCAGTCCGTTTTGTTCGGCTGCCCGTAAATCCTTTTGGTTTTCCTCGGTCAGGGTTTTTCGGTTGGATTCAAGCTCACGGGCAATCGCTTCCAGGGCCTGGTTTTTTTGTGCGGTCGTTGCAGCACTTATGCCCCTGGATGCATCCCTTGCCTGGGTGGCTATCGTATGGATTAGTTCGGTAATTTCTTCGCTCATGTATTCCCTGACCTTATCTGATCCATAAAACGGAGCAAAGTGTATTTCTTATTCTCGGTGCTTTTTCAGTGATAAACCTTATTAAAAGAAATCCATACCCACATTATTGATGGGGGAGGGCAGCCCCTTACATACATGACAGGGAATGTGATTTTTAACTAACCGAATCATCTCCCTTTTTTTTCCAACGCTCATTTGCTTTGAGCGTTGGGAAGTAATGATCGGGAGGGGGGACAGGCAGAGGAGTGGGTAGGTTTTCCACCTCCTCCGGATCGAACCAATTTCTCTTACTTCCTTTTTTAGGGTAGGTTTTAAGAATGCCTTCTTTAATGTATTTGGTCACCATTTGGTTGGTTTTAAACCCCAGGATTTGGGAGGCTTCTTTTTGTCCAATTAATTGATCTTCAGGAATGCTACTCATTTAAGTTTTTAGCATTTAAAAGTATTACTTCGCTTTTACACGCACCCGGATAAACTGAGTATTACCCGCGGAAGTGGCAGAAGTGGTGCGATAGACGACGCGTTCCATCCCGCCACCGAGGTCGGTAGCGGAGCCCACGAGTTCAACCCCTGAAGTGGACCAGGTTCTGCGGTCGGTACTGCGTTCTACAATATACTCAATGCCCATATCTGTTTGGTAATCAGAAGAGTAGCGGGTGAAGGATAAGTATTCCTTACCATCATTGGCTTTTACGGGAGCTGGTCTATTGGCCCTGGAGTCATTGCCGAGGGAGTCTCCTCCAAAGGCTCGCTCGATGAGGTTGGATACACCATCGCCATCGGAGTCGTAGTTATCACTGTTAAACAGGGCGAGTGCTTTTTCCCCAGATAATCCTTTCTT
>JAQCIX010000026.1 GCA_027593365.1 Verrucomicrobiota bacterium | reverse complement strand
GTTTTTTTGCAGGCGGTTCAACGGGCGAAGGAACTGGATCCTCCTTAGGTTCATTCTCCGTAAAACCTTTAGTGGGCAAAGAAGTCACCTCAGGGGGAGGAGGTGCAGCTTTTGGTTGAACTTCAGCAGGCAATTCCACCTTTGGTAATGAAGGAATGTCTTCCACTCCATCAGTCGTAGGATCAACAGAACTCTGGATTGGAGCAACAATAGGGAGGAAAGTAGGCTCGTTTACTAAGAGTTCATTGACAAATCTACTATGAGCTTTCGATTTCAAGCGAAGATCATCAATCTTTTGAGCCAAGTCGACATCGATACCATAGAGAGCAACTGGCAAAAAGATTAATGAAGCCGAAAAGAGAAAAATAAAAAAACTCTTAACAAAACCCAACGGAAAAAAGAAAGCGCCGGGCGGTAGATTGGCGGGAACCGCCCGGCGCGGGTGTGGTGGATGGGAAATTGAGTTATTCACATTGTAGCCTATCTTCATTCGATGCAATACAATTTTTTATTCGTACGAATGTACACCTGCCCATCCGATAATGCAATGGATGAACGGGTAAGATCATCATAATCGCCTCCCATTTTTGCTGAATTTAGGATTAGTCCATTCTGGGATGATACAACCAAAACTTCTGCGTTATGATTCATCAAAAAGATTTTGCCATCTGCCGCCGTGGGTGAACTTCTCCATTTATATTTCCCCGGTAAATCTGTCTTCCATATAACCGATCCATCTGTTGGGGAAACCTTGGTTAAGTTTTTCCTCAGATCGCTTAATATATAAAAATAGTCTTCGAAAAAGAGCGGTGTTGGAACATCGGATGTAATACTTTTCTCACTCCCTGTGTCCCAAGCCAGTTCTGCAGAATTTTCTTTAGATAGTGGCGAGATGGCATAGACGGGGGCATTTTTGGGAGCGCATACCAATACCCTACCCGCACCTGCAACAGGTGAAGGGACAAGCCTCCACCATTCTTGCTTGTGACCAGGATTCCAAGTTCCCCAACGCCACAACTCTTTACCATCCTTAGGGTCATGAGCTGTTAGGAAATCCCCACCTGCAACCAAAAGTTGGTCTTTGTGGGGTATTATAGTCGAAAAAGCTTCCCTTGATTCTTTACGGGAAGGAGTGTTTCTTACATGCTTCCATATGGTTTCCCCAGAGGACAATTCGATGCAAAGGAGAAAAGATTCTGCATTTAATCTCCCTCGCCCGTGAACCTGCTCATCGCGCTGCAAAACAGGAAGGTAGAGCCTCCCTTTGTAAATAGTCGGGCTAGCGGAAAAGGTCCATTGGAAACAAAAGTCTCCATAATCTTTTTGAATATTTCGAATCCATAAAAGGTCTCCATCGTGCTTATAACCAACCAAATCCCCGTTCCCATAGAAAAAAACTACTAATTCATCGGTAGCGACGGGGGAAGGACTGGAATAATTCGATCTCGAATCAAGTTGTACAGGAGTTCCATCTAACTTTCCCGGTTGATAGCCCGTGCCTGCTTTCTGTGACCATAAAAGCTTCCCAGTCTTTCGATCAATGGACATAGCAAGCAGTTGAGGTTTACCTTCTTTATCTTCAGGAATGTAAGTACCCGACAAAAAGACTTTGTCGCCAACAATAATTGGAGTCGAAGCAGATGATCCCGTTAAATCCAGGACCCACTTAACCCCGATTTCAGAATTAAAAGTTGAAGGATAAGTAAATTGGCCCTGAGCTGCTCCATTGTAAGAAGGACCGCGCCAATTTGGCCAATCTGCTTTTACCACAATGTGCCATATAAATAGGGAAGCCAATAAAAGGGTTCTTTGAATCTTTTTCACGACGATCGATAATTTAAGTCCAAGGGAATTCAGGTAAGGTTAACCTTTTTTGCATTTTCCTCTTCCGGTTGCAACCCTTCTGCCCAATCGAGAAAATCTTCTTCTTGCTCAGTATCCAAATTCTTAAGGTGCGGGAACTCCTCGGCCAAGTCAGCTTCAATCTCCTGCTCCAGGCGATTTTGATGAGACTGGCCGAAATATGATTTCACTTTAAGGACGAGCAAAAAACAGAAAGCGAGGAGTAGGCAACTGAAGGCAACTGTCCACATTTGGAAACGCTACTTAGTCAGAATTGATTTTATAAGTTTTGATGAAAGCTCAAACAAAGCATGATTCAGTGCAGTAATCTCTTCTTCCACCGAAGCAGAATCATGAATTTGAGTTTTATGAACAAATGAACCATTTATTAATTCAGCACCTTTCTTTTTTGCTTCCCACTTCGCAACCACGACCACTTCTTCACCCATGATCTCAAAACTGGAAAAGGAAATGGAAAGATCCCAAGCAAGGCCGTCCTTTCTGCGATTTGGGAAAATAGAACACTGTGATTCACGGACTTGATTTTGAATATTAAGGGCAACTGCTCGAGAAATTCCATCTTCCAAAGGTTCCCCCCACCTTTTACTTTCCCGAAACTGGACCGTGTGATCACTTGGACGAATGACCATCCTAGGTTCTTTCAAATACCTGGGTAGTTCAATCTCCCTCAGATAAAATGTAAATTCGTCATCTTGAGGGTTTTGGCCAGCAGGCAAAGGAAGACCTGAGAGAAGATAAAAATCGGGTGCCACATGGTTTGATTCAGGGATAATACAACCATAGCTTAGCAGGATCATAAATAGTGCAAAAAAATGAAACGCCTTCATATTATTTTTCGTTAGTAACCTTTCCCCTGATCAGTGCCTGGGGGTTTCGCTCCAAAAGATCAGATAAGTTTTTCAAAGACTTCGACATTTCTGATAAATCATGCAGTGCATTGACTGCACCAAACCGAAGATCGGAATCCGGGGCCAACGCTTCCTGCAACCTTTGGTTTACCAAATCAAGTTTTTGAAAACTTTCCCTAATCTTTACAGAAGTCTGCCCCAAATCTTTCGAAAGCGGAAGAAGTTGAGCAGAAGTGGAATCAAGAAAATTTCGGGCACTCTGGGATAAGACCATAAAAGATTCCCTGATCTCCGCGGTATGCAAATCCTTAAGCTGAGCGGTGGCAGATTCAAGGAATTCACTAACCTGTTTACTCAACTTCTCGAGATTAATAGTTTCACTCAGTTCTGCGAATATAGACCCCTTGCTGTGTAGCACAGGAAAACCGTATAATTCCTCTAGGGTTTCATTGCTGTCGGCATCTTCAAAATCTGTGGAAAGGTTCACATACAGGATGCCTGTGACGAAGCTTTCCTGGACGAGCTGGCCAACCAAAAAAGGTAAGACATCTTTCCTAAATGAGCCATCTTCATTGAAGATTTCGTTTCCGACCGAAACTTTATGCCTATCCACCAGTTTTCGGTTAATTTCAATTAAGACAGGGACGGGCCCTCCCTCAATCGCATCTCCGATAAAAAAACGCTCAACCCGACCAATTTTAACACCGTTCAAGGTCACCTTACCACCCTCATTTAACCCAAAAACATTTTCATTGAAGACCAAGACAAACCTTTCGTTGCCTTCCCTCCAACTAGCAAGCCCCCCGGTAAAAAAAAGAAAACCAAGAAAAATCAAAGAACCTCCGAGAGTGAAGGCACCGACCAAAGTACTATTAGCCACATTTTTCATTTAATGATGATTGTATCTTCAAGTTTCAACAAACAGCAACCCAAGAAGTCAACCCGCGGTATTTTGATCCTCTGCAGCGGTTCGGGATAAAAATCTTACCACTTCAGGGTTGTTAGAGGATGACTTAAGCACCCCGGGAGCCCCACGCTCAATAATTGTTTTTTCAGAGGGGCTTAGGAAAATTGAGTCATCTGAAATTGCGAAAATACTCTCAAGTTCGTGTGTTACCACAACGAAGGAAATGCCCAGAGACTGTTTAAGTTCAAGAATTAGTTCATCCAACTGCCGGGAGTTAATCGGGTCTAAACCAGCCGAAGGCTCATCCAAAAAAAGGATCTGGGGATCCATCGATAATGCACGAGCCAAACCAGCTCTCTTTTGCATACCACCACTTAGCTGAGAAGGATAAAGATGCTCGCAACCAGCAAGACCGACTAAGCTAAGTTTGTAGGCAGCAATCTCCTCAATTTCAGCTGCTTTAAGTTCGGAAAAAGTCTCCAAGGGTAGTGAGATATTTTCCAACAGATTCATCGAACCCCAAAGAGCACTCCCCTGAAAAAGAACCCCGAAATTGGCCACAGCCTCCTGATTTGGCAAATCAGACTTCCCCCAAAGCAAACCATTCCTGAATTCAATATTGCCTTTAGATGGTCGAAGAAGACCAACCATGGATTTAAGCAAAGTGCTTTTACCGCATCCACTTGAGCCCATAATGGTCAAACAATCACCTTGGGTTAGCTCAAAAGAAACATCCTTAAGAACCATATTTCGCCCATACTTCAAGAGAAGACTGTCAGCCCTAAGGATCCAGTTCTTGTCAGGGTCTGAACTCATCGATAACCCATAAAGCTGAAAAAGATTTCAAAGCAAGCATCGCAGATCACGATCAAGGTGATCGATACCACAACCGATGAAGTGACGGACTTCCCCAAAGAGGTCGAATTATTGCCGGTAAACATGCCCTTGTAGCACCCGATGAGACCAATAATTAAACCGAAAGCTAAGCTCTTAATCAGCCCGGAATAAACTTCCCACATGTTCGTAAGTGCAGACTGGGTCTGCTCAAAGTAATGCAAGGAAGAGAAATCCATCACTTGAGTGCCTACGGTAAGTCCACCTAATATCCCAACCACATCTGCATAAAGAGTCAGAAGTGGAGTCATAAAAAATAAGGCGAGAGTTCTTGGCAAAACAAGAAAATCCATTGCAGGAATCCCAAATGTCCGAAGCGAATCGATCTCTTCTCTCAATTTCATCGATCCCAACTCCGCGGCAAAAGAAGCTCCCGTCCTACCTGCCATCACGATTGCGACCATAAGGGCCCCCATTTCTCGTACCATCGCCAAAGAAACCAAGTCGGCCACATAGATAGTCGCATTGAACTTTTCCAATTGAACGCTTCCCACGAAAGCCATGGTTAAGCCGGTTAAAAAGGCAATTAAAGTAACAATGGGTAAGGCACTGGCACCGCAATCCCGGCAAGCAACAAAGAAGTCGGTAAACCGCATGTAGGACCGGCCCATCAGTAGTTGAGTTACGGACCACAACCACTTCCCCCAGAAAGTAGAAAATTGCTGAAGGGAAAGCAAAAACAGGCCCAAAGAATTACTTTCATAATCGAGTGTATCGTTCCCGAAGTTTCTGCGGTTGGTACTACGGGCATCGGCAAAAGCAAGTAAGTTTTGTATCTTTTCTGGCAGACCTGAAAAATCTACCCCAATATTCCTTTCAGATAGTTCCTTTCTGGCTTTCAGCAGGAAGACCAAAAGGGATGAGTCCCACTTCGATTTGCTATCTATTTGGAATCTGCACTTCTCGAACAAAAATGATTTTGGTGAAATAAAATTACTCCACTTTTCCTGGACCAGACCAGATTCCATCCTAATCACCCAATCCCCAGACAAGGTTAAATCGACACATTGGTGATTCTGTGTTATTTGAAGGATTTTAGGTTTAAGCGTCATAAGACAGGCCACTTTTTATATTCACAAATAATCCAGACCTGCAATCTTTCATATTATGAACACCGAAATCGAACAGCGAGCGGTCCTCTTTGATCTAGATGGAACTTTAATCGATCAATTTGACGCAATTCATCTAGCCTTCTCAAAAACATTGGTGAGCATGGGCTTCGATGCCCCCACTTACGATCAGGTTAAACGCGCCGTGGGAGGTGCCACTGAATCAACCATGATCAAGTTAATCGGCCAAGAGAGGGCAAAGGAAGCCACCCAAAAACATCGATCAATTTTTGAAAAAGACATGTTTAACGGATTAAAGCTCCTCCCTGGAGTAACCGAAGGAATCGAAAAACTAAAAGCTAACCAATTTAAGTGTGCCGTCCTTACCAATAAATTTGGCCCACATGCCCGGGCGGCCTGCCAGCACCTCGGAATTGATAGACTACTAGAATTTACCCTAGGAGCCAATGATACTCCATGGAAGAAACCTGATCAAAGCCTCACTGCTTACGCTTTAGAGAAATTAAAATGTAATGCCCAATCGACTTCCTATGTAGGAGACTCTCCCTATGACTTTGAAACGGCTCAAAGTGCTGGCCTTCAATGCTTCCTCATAGCAACTGGCACCCATAGTCTCGAAGAACTAACCAACCTCAACGGGGAGCAAACATTTACAAATTTCGGAGAATTAATTGATTCAATATTAAGGTGACCGATAAAGCACCTTAGCCAAGTGAGGGTTGACGAAAAGAACACCCGTGAATAACTTATTCACAACCCTAACCCCTCATATCATGACTCCTTCTTCCCCTAAGTTGTCTCAACCCATAGATCGTATATGTGAAATCGAATTGGATTCCTGGTTATCAGAACCTGCTGATTTCGCCTTTTCCTTTTCTGTTCGTATTGTTTTTTTATCCACGGATCCATGCGAGCTCGATCTCAGCGTAGGTTTGCAAACTGAGATGCTTACCTGCGACTCCTTACATAATTTTATCCGGCTAGGTTACCACCTGCAACCCTTTGTCCTAATCACGGAAGAAAACCGGCAGGAGTGTTCCGCAAAAGACCTGAAGGTTCTTTTAAGCAGACGGTCGCCAAACCCTTTCAGGATTATCCTGAAAAGCGACAAAACCCCACTTGCATTATCTCAGGAAGTGAATGATGCAATAGAAGAAGTATATGCTTCGCAAAGCCTGGATAAGAAAGTCTTAGAAAAAACGAGGGCGATTTTTCGAGAAACCCAATCCGGATCGATGCCAATTTCCTCCAGGGAGTTCAAGCAAGCCAACAAGGCCCTTCGCGCCCGGGTTCGTCAGAGGATTGAAAATGAACCCGAAAAGTTTTTACAGGAAGCAATCTCCCAGATTCGCAAATAAATCAATGATTTTGGGAAATGTAGAGTAGAGTACCCACAGAAATAACTTCTGACAACTCGATCGCATCCTTATTGGACACCTGAATGCAACCGGAACTCGACGGAGTTCCTAATTTCCTTTCGTGATTGGTGCCATGGATGTACACAAATCTTTTTAATGTATCCACAGACCCTCCCCGATTGACCCCATCCTCCAACCCATCAAGTTGGAGAATCCTCGATGTAATTAAATTTTCAGTCTGCATAGCTTCATCGCAATCCGAGTAGACTTTACCGATAGGTTTTCGGCCCTTAAAAACCATTCCCAGTGGTTGCCCGTCACCGATCACTGCAAACACTTGGTGCAAGCCCCATGGTGTCCCAAGGGAGTTTTCAAAACAACAGGGAGGTTTCTTTGAACTGGAAATCACATATGTTTTGACACAATTTCCTTCTTTATAATGATACATCCTCTGCTGAATTATCGAAACATACAACATGCTGTAAGTTTCCTTAAGACAGAGAACCTCAAGTGTTTTAAGACATTCATTTCTTACCTGTATATTCATTGAAAAAATTTAAATTAGGCATCGTAGGTGCAACCGGAGCAGTTGGCCAAGAAATTTTGAAACTTCTCGAAAAAAGAGAATTTCCTGCTAGCGAAATAAAACTTTTAGCCTCATCCAGATCGGCTGGAACAGAAGTGGAAGCTTTGGGTGGAGTACATAAAATTGAGGAAACAACGCCCGAATCCTTTAGCGACCTTGATGTAGCAATCTTCAGTGCAGGATCCGATAATTCAGTCAAGTTTGCCCATGAGGCGGTCAAAAGAGATTGCGTGGTCATTGATAACAGTTCCGCATTCAGGATGGATACCTCGGTGCCCCTTGTCGTCCCTGAGATTAATGCAGGTGACCTAGAAAAGCACCAAGGCATCATCGCCAACCCGAACTGTTCCAGCGCGATCGCATTGATGGCAATCTACCCACTGCACAAAAGATTTGGATTAAAAAAATTCTTCGCATCGACTTACCAGGCTGTTTCGGGTGCTGGGGCCATGGGTCCAATCTCTTTGGATCAGGAAGTTACTGAGATGGTTACCGGTGCCCCCGTTCCCAATGCCATGCCATCCGTCTTCCCCCACCCCATTGCCTTTAATTTGATTCCTCATGTAGATCAATTTCGCGAAGATGGATATACCAAAGAGGAACTTAAAATGCGCAATGAAGCCAGAAAGATTCTTTCTTTACCCAACCTCAAGGTATCCTGCACCTGCGTTCGTGTTCCTGTCTATCGGGCTCATTCCATTTCCATTAATGCAGAATTTTCTGATCCTGTGAATCTGCCAGATGCCAAAAAAGTCCTTAGCTCATTTAACGGACTGGATTTTGTGGAAAAAGTTGGTGAAAATGTGTACCCCATGCCCATTTACACCTCGGAAAAAGAAAACTGCCAAGTTGGTAGATTACGAGTGGATCATGCATCGGACAACGGTCTGGCTTTTTGGGTAACCGGAGATCAACTATGGAAAGGTGCTGCCCTGAACGCGATTCAGATTGCCGAGGAAATGATCCGAAGGAACTGCCTGAGGAAAATATTTTAATAACTTGGCAACATATTTGCTTACTTGGGTTTTATGAATCCAGTTGTAGCAACCAGTCTTATCAATCTAGGCAGTAATATCGTAAACAAAGCCTTTTCACCTCAGGTTGCGACTCCCTCAGTTTCCAAAGCGGATTTTGAGTCTAACCTAAAGAGTTTCCAAGACCACCCAATCAGCAGCACGGATCTCCAAGCAGTCAAAACTGAACTCCTCAACTCCCCCGAGTTAAAGAATTTTTTATCCAATAACTCGGAATGTACAATTTCGGTGGATCAACTTTCGGACGGATCGGTTCGCATCCTGTCCTCATCCGGTGATTTCATTACCTTGAATCAAAATTCTCCCCTGCTCGCTAAAGCAGATCAATTTTTGCACGGTTCCCTTGAACTTGGGAAGAATCTAAATCCAGAGAGAACCAACTCTGCGATTTTAACTGGATAATCAGGCACGGGCACTTTTTGCCCCTATCTTATGCAACCTCCTTCAGATTTTTTATTAATCGAAAGGATTAATCAGTGCCCGAAACTGGCCTCGCTGAGAAGTATTAACGATACTTTGCGTTCCCTCCTCGAATCAGAGGATAGTTTTTTAGCTCAGATTGCCGAGGTGATTCGCCTCGACCCATCTCTTACGACCCGAGTGCTGGACTTGGTCAATTCTATCTTTTTTGGGAGTAAAGATAATAAAAGGATAAGCGGGGTGGAAGAAGCCTCTATCTTTCTTGGCTTTAACCGGATTCGGGAGCTTCTATTTGCAACTCCTGTAATTGAAGAAATCCTTGAACTTGGCAAGAATACGGAGTCTTTTCCCTGGGAAGAATTTTGGAAGAACAGCATAGGTACTGCTATCTTAACCAGAGAACTTCTTTCCGTTTTGGAAATTAGTTATGAGGAAGAAGCAGATTATGTTGCCGGACTACTCCATAACCTGGGCATTTTAATCCTCGCGATTACCTTTCCGGACTATTTTCAGAAGATTTATCTTCAAAAATACGACTCCCCTGAAGAAGTCATAGAGGAGGAAGTGGCACAGATTGGATGGAATCACTCCAAGATAGGGGCTTACTACCTTTGGAATCACCACATTTCGGATGAAATCGTAGACGCAATTCACTGGCACGACGAACCTGGGAAAGCCAAAGAAAGCCCCAAACTTGCAGCAGCCATTCAAGTTTCCCAGTCTATTGTCTCAGAACTGGGATTCCCTGGGCTCAATAAATGCAAACAACAGGAGTCGGGTGCTTACCAAAAATTAGAGGGATGGAAGATTCTGCTAGCTGACCATGAAGACCCAGAAAAAGTGATTTCAGCCATTGAAGACGCTACCGATAGGCTTAACCAAAGCCTTAACGGAATTTTCTAATACTAAGTTTTCCGGGTTGCTTAGCGCAACCACTGATCTTGTCGGGCAGCTTTGGCTACTTTTAAGGCACCAATGGCAACTAATGGAGAATAGTTCTTCTCAGACAGACGAACCTCGGGGCTCTCATACCCTTCTTCAATCAGCCTTTGCTGAATCTCCTGATCAATGTTCTTTATTCGGCTTCCCCCTCCCGTCAGGATGATATTTTGAAGCAGGGAAAAAACAGACTGGGGTGAAGCGGAAGCGATGACCTGTTTCAATGAATCTGTAATTTCATCCACCAATCGATTGCAAGCCTCTCCCACTTGCTTGCCTATCTCAATCTTCCGAGGCTTTCCTTCGACAGGTACTTTGACCCGCACCCCAGATTCAGGCTCGCCCACATAGGAAAAGTCTTCCTTGAAGCCACGGATCATAGAGATGGGAAGATTTACTTCGGGGTAGCTCTCCCTGATCAATTGGTCCAAAATTACATCCACTTCATTTCCACCAAAAGGAATGCTCAATAAATCCTGTGGTTTGGGGAAATACCCCTGGATGATACAGAAATCAGTGGTGCCCGCTCCAATATCAACGAAAAGGGAATTACTTACCGGGTCTTTGTAAGATGGATCCTGGAGCCTTTCTTCATCTCTCATCCCAAGTGCAGCTAAAAAGGGTTCCGGTATCAGAAGCACCCCGTCAAAAACAGATTTAGCCACTTCCTGTAATTTATTCTTGGCCTCCTCATCGGCAACTCCGGGTATACCGATCACACACAAAGCTTCACCTTTTTGCTCTGGATCGACCTGTTCCCGGAGGTATGACAGAAAGGATTTAGTTGCTGACAGGTCCTGAATGACCCCATCACTCAAAGGATGAACCAAGCGAAGGTGAAGCTGATTGGCCAAAGCATCCTTCCCATGAAGCATTTCAGAATTTCCGGGTAAAATTCCTGCCAAAATACCCTCCTCCGGGTAGCCAACAACCGTTGGAACTAAGATACCGTGATGTTGTTCCGAGCCTGGCTTACTGAGCTTACTCAAGATGCAAGACTCGAGGGTTCCGAGATCCAGCCCAAGGGGAAGCTTCTTTTTCGAAGATTCAGAGGAGGATGTGTGCCCCTCTTCTTGTTCGATCGTTTCGTCTTTGGGATCTTCAGTCATGAATATGAATTTTCACCAGGTTAATTAGATTCATAAGAGAGAATCTCATCAATCATTTCTTCGATTTCGTCAAACCTCAATCCCGTACCTGAAGGTGGATCAAGGTTTTCAAAAGCTTCATCCGCTGGCAAATCGATGGAATCCTCATCAGCCTGATCATCCATTGGAGCCTCGGGTAATGAATGGATTTCTTGTTCCTGGGTTATATTATCAAGCACAGGAGATACCGCCTTGATCGGTTGGCGATCAGGTTCTTTTTCGGTAACACTTCGCACTTCTCTGGGAATATGTTCGATCGAACCCTGCTTGATCTCGCTCCCCAAGGTTTGAAGTTTGGTCGCTAAGGACTCTATGTTTTGGATCGCAGAATTTAATCCACTGCCTATGTCTTCAATTCTTTGAGTCAAAGAAGAAACCTCCTGGCGAAGCATTTCTGCAACCCTTGTCTCAAATCGGCCCGCAAAAAGATCAAATGCAACTGCTAGTTCATCTGCACGAGAAGACTCGTCATCGAACATTTCCTTAAGTTTAGCTTTTTTCTCAGATGGATCGCTGGAACTGGTTTTTGCCCATGCAACTACCAAGCCAGGGATTTCATCCCTAAGAACCTGCACTGCCCCGTTTTCATCTCCGACTAACCGACGAACGCACGCCCGACGAAACCCTGCTTTTAAAGCTTCAAGTGGAGATGCATTGGAGAGAACGGCAGACATAAGCGATTAATTTTGCAATGGTCGTTTAGCTAGCACAACTTAATTCTCCGCCAGAGTGGATAGGAAACTTTCGTCGGACTTACCAATACAATCTTGGAGCAAATCACCCTTAAGACCTAATTTTAGCTCAAGAAAACAGGTCATATCATCAGGCAAAGGAGCAATGAAACTCTGTAAGCTCGTTGAATCGACCAAAGCTCGACCATGAAGTGCCTGTCTTGTCATTCCTAAGATATCCCGCCACTCCTCTCGCCAACCGATTGTACAAAAATCCAGGTAGATCTTTTCATTTCTTCCGTAGAGTTTCTCGCCAACCAGAGGATACCCCATCCACTGTGCATGCACACGAATCTGGTGTTTTCGTCCCGTAAGTGTGCTTACCGAGCATAGGGTGTACTGATTAGACGAAAAAAGCGGGGTAAAGATTGTTTCTGCAAATTTTGCCTTCCGACTGTTCTCCGTAACCATTTGCTTCACATAGACCTCACTGAATGGATCATTTCCCAAATAGGTCGAAACCTTTTTGCTTTCGGTTAACTCTCCCTCCACAATCGAAAGATAGCACCTACGAACGGACTTGCATTCGATCCCTTTCTGCCAATAACTGGCGGCTTTTCGATGCTTTGCCAGTAATACCACTCCACTTGTTTCCCGATCCAAGCGACTGGCTAAGTGAATGGTATCCATAGCCAGATATTCTTTGGCAACGCCCACCAAGCTGGAGAATGGTCCATTCTTGGATGGATGGCACACCAGCCATCCAGGTTTATTTAAAACCAATAAATCGTTATCCTCAAATAAGATCCATTTTTTGAATTCCTCCAGCTCAACTAAAGGCGGGTCCGTAGCGATTGATAGGTCCATTTGTTAAAAAATATGAAATAAAATTGGAGAAATAGAAGATCCTGTGGTTGGTTAGAATTCAATCATGTGCGATCATGCACAAGAATATAACCCAAAATATAAACGCATATATGAAGAATAATCTGATCCTATCCGGACTTCATCTCTCCCTCAATGAAACTCACAAAGAAGTAGTTTCTTCGAAAATGGAAAAAATATTCAAACACGAAGAGAAAATTATCCGTGCACGCGTTGAGTTGGAAAGATCCGCGAAATCTTCATCCCACGAAAATGAATTCGTGGCCAAGGGGCACCTCGAACTCAAGGGTACTACCATTACCATTTCGGCCGCCTCGGATAATATTTATAAATCAATTGATGACCTCATTGAAAAACTGGATCGCGGACTTCGTAGAAGATCCAGACTCAAAAAGGTTAAGCGAAAACAATCTTGCCTGCAGGAGTTACCCCACGCTGCATAGCGTTTTTCCTGTATTTAACACCATAAGCTCACCCAATCGGGTGGGCTTTTTTTTTGGAATCATGCAAGCAATCCGGCAGATTCAAGGACGATTTGATCAATTGGTGCCAGTTTACCAACCCCTTCATACCCACAGGCTAATTCACCCACCACAGGATCAATAAAATGCACACCCCTGGATTCAAGAATTTTCAGGTTTTCCTGAGTTGCCTCATGTTCGTACATTTTTCCATTCATTGCTGGTGCAATCAGCACCGGGGCTCGGGTAGCCAGGTAAATCGATGCCAGTAAATCAGGACACTGACCACGGGCAAAATTAGCGATTTGGTTTGCGGTTGCCGGAGCCACCAAAAATAAATCTGCCTGATCCGCCAACTCGATGTGACCTGGTTGCCAACCCTGCCCCTCATCCCATAAGGAAACGGCTACCGGATTCCTGGAAAGGGTCCCAAGAGTCAAAGGGGTAATAAAGCGTGTGGCAGACTCCGTCATAACCACAAAGACTTCGGCTCCTGCCTTGCGTAATTCACTGGTTAGGTCTGCTGATTTGTAGGCTGCGATCGAGCCAGAAACTCCAAGCACAACAACCTTGCCAGCTAACTTTTCAACATGGGAATTAATCTGCTCCATACAGATATTGAATCTATGAAAATTGACCTAACCGACAATCATGATTTGTCCCTCGATCAATAAGCCCTTTCGATTAACTCTTTCCAAGACCTTTCAATTTCAATAGTTATTGGGATTCGAAAATGCAAAACAGTCCGATAACGAAATATAAGCCATGGGGAGTGATTGATCTCCCTAATCGTCAGTGGCCCAATCGAACGATCGATCAGGCTCCTATCTGGTGCAGCGTAGATTTACGCGACGGCAATCAAGCCCTACCCATCCCGATGGGGGTTAAAGAAAAACTCGAATTATTTAAACTCCTTTGCCAAATTGGTTTTCATCAAATCGAGATTGGGTTTCCATCCGCAGCCCAGACCGAATTTGATTTCGCCAGAAAATTAATCGAAGACAAATTGGTTCCTGATGGCGTGGCCCTCCAAGTTCTTACCCAGGCAAGAGAGCACCTCATTCGTAGAAGTTTTGAAAGCTTAAGGGGTGCTCAAAAAGCAATCATCCATGTTTATAACTCGACCTCTCCTCTTCAGCGTAAGGTAACCTTTGGTATGTCCAAGGAAGAGATTAAGAAGATTGCGATTGAGGGAGTTGCTTTGGTTAAAAAACTTCTCCCCGAGCTTCCTGATACCGAGGTGCAACTGGAGTACTCTCCGGAAAGTTTTTCTGACACCGAGGTTGAATATGCTCTCGAAGTCTGCGAAGCGGTCATGGACGCTTGGGAACCAACCGTTAAGAATCCGATCATTTTAAATTTACCCGCCACCGTCGAGCTTTTTACCCCAAATGTACATGCAGATCAGATTGAGTGGTTTTGCACCCATTTGAGGGAAAGAGACAAAGCGAAGATCAGCCTTCATACTCACAACGATCGCGGAACCGGAACCGCTGCCACAGAACTTGGCCTACTCGCGGGAGCCGACCGGGTGGAAGGTACCCTTTTTGGCAATGGAGAGAGGACAGGTAACCTTGATATCGTGACCGTCGCCCTCAACATGTACAGCCAAGGACTGCACCCAGATCTCGACTTTTCCAACATCGAGGAGATTCGTGAAATTTATGAGCGAACCACGGGCATGACTGTTCACGAACGCCACCCCTATGGCGGAGACCTCGTCTTCACTGCCTTTTCCGGATCGCATCAGGATGCGATCAAGAAAGGAATGGACTTGAGAACCAAAGAAGGTGCAACCGAAAAGGATCATTGGCAGGTCCCATACTTATCGATTGACCCACAGGATATCGGCCGGTCCTACGAAGCAATCATTCGCATCAACAGCCAAAGTGGCAAGGGAGGGGTCGCTTATGTGCTTTCCCGGGAATTCGGGTTGGACCTCCCGAAGCCCATGCACCCAGAGGTCGGTTTATTAATGAATGAAAAAGCGGATTCCGAATCACGGGAACTTGCAGCTGAGGAAATTTACCAGGCTTTTAAGAAAGAGTTTCTTGAGATTCATTCTCCACTTGAACTCATTTCCTATGAAACCAATAAGATTTCAGCCGATGAGATCTCCTGCACTGCTAAAATTCGATGCGAGGACAACGAGCTGGAGATTACTGGGCAAGGAAATGGGCCGATCAATGCCTTTGTGCATGCCCTTGAAAATGAAGGGTTGAAAGACTTCAAGCTTACGGACTACCGACAGCATTCCATCGGTGGGGGCTCTGGCACCAAGTCCGCTGCTTTCGTGCAACTGCAAACCAAGGCAGGTCGTGTTGCTTATGGTTGCGGAATCCATGCAAGCATTGAAAAAAGT
>JAQCIX010000227.1 GCA_027593365.1 Verrucomicrobiota bacterium | reverse complement strand
GGCCTGTTTAAGCCTGGGTACAATGGAAAACTTTTCCACCCTGGCACCTTTCAGTATCTTGGGGTGATAGATAGCAATCCCGCTGTAAAGATATTTAGGGCTCTCGGATTCGCAGACCAGCGAACCGGACAGTGCAAAATCCCCACGGGTACGCCAGGCTGGCTTAGGCACTAAATAGAGCTTGGCCAAACTTTCGGGATGCAGCGTTTGGGGAATTGAGGAAAAATCGAGGTCACACCATACATCTCCATTTACCAGGAGGAATGGATCCTGTCCAAGGAGGGGGAGAGCTTTGGCCATACCGCCTCCGGTTTCCAAAGGCTCCGGACCTTCGTCCGAGTATTGAATCGATAGAGACCATTCGGACCCATTTCCCAAAGCTTCCGGAATTTTGCTTCCAAGATGACCAAGGTTGATCACCACATCCTTATATCCGGCTGCACTTAATTTCTCCAGATGGTGCACAATCAGGGGTTTTCCCCCAATGGTGACCAGTGGCTTGGGTGTATGATCTGTTAAGGGGCGTAAGCGGTTCCCAAAGCCCGCAGCCAATACCATTGCTTTCATAGATGATTTTAGAAGGTTAAGGTTGAAGCAGTTGAGCTTGGGAAACCAACGATTTGAGGTCGCATAATTCAGGGTAATTGGAGAGCACCTGATCGATGTAGGAGAGAACCCGGGGGACATCTTCGAGATATTTTGGTTTCCCGTCTCTAATTTTTAAACGATGGAAAATACCCACGCATTTTAGGTGTCTTTGTAGACCCGCCCAATCGAACCATTTGGTCAGGGTCCCTACATTGACCTCAGGATTGAGCAATCCAGATTGGATGAGTTGGGTTCGAAAAGTAGCAATTTTTTGAGAGATCCAATCTTCGGAGTTGTCTACATAGCAATCCCTGAGCAGAGAAACCAAATCATAAGTGACCGGTCCATTCATCGCCCCCTGGAAATCTATGATCCCGATGGAATTGTCCTCGAGAACCAAAAGGTTTCGGCAGTGAAAGTCCCTGTGCATCATGCACTTGGGGATCGCATCAATTCCTTCGATCAGTTCGGAAGTGTAGCTTGTAAATTCCTCCTGCGAAGTATCGGGCAGGCACCATTCACGGAAAATTTCCAGTTCTTTTGCCTGCCAGTCTCGATCAAAGAGAGGAAGTTCTGAGAACCAACTTTGTGAGGCAATCTGTAAGTTTATAATTTGCTGGATTGCATCCGTATACCGTTCGTTTCTTTCCTGGGTGTGCAGGATATCCTGGAAGTGCCGGTCCCCGAAGTCCGAGAGAACAAGAAAACCTTGCACCGGGTCTTGAAAATAGATTTTCGGGACCTGAATCCCAGAACTGGCCAGCCTCTGACCAATTTCAATAAAGGGCTTACAGGGTTCCAAATGAGGAGGAGAATCCATAATGATTCTCGATCCATCCGGTGTATCCATCCGAAAATACCTACGAAAACTGGCATCTGAGGAGGCGACTTTGATTTCGCAGGATCCGTAAGGGGTGAATTGCCCGATCCATTCGCACAAAGCATCCCTGCGTTCATCCACCACTAATGTTCCCACAACTTTGTTTCTCTGTAAAAAAACGACTTCGTCAAAGAAAAAAATATTACCTGGATGAACGGATTGTGGATCGAGGTGAAATCCGCATCCAAAAGCCAATAAATCAAGAACCCAACCGCCGGCCGGGAACCAGGTATTGGGTCACATAATCTTTCACCGCATCCTCCAGGGCAAAGAGCTCATTAGTGTATCCTGCGTGGCGTAGTTTGTCTATCTTGGCTTCGGTGAAATATTGATATTTGTCCCGTAAGATTTCAGGCATTTCAATAAACCTGATATTTGAGTCGGTTCCGAGCGCAGAAAAAATCGAATGCCCCAAATCCAGCCAAGTGCGTGCCTGACCATTTCCTAAATTAAAAAGTCCGTTTGCCCGGGTAGATTCTGCCAGCCAAATCGTCATTAAAACGGCATCTTTCACATAAAGAAAGTCTCTCATTTGCTCACCATCCCCGTAATCAGGATGGTAACTCTTAAACAAGGTCATTTCTCCGGTGGATGCGATTTGCTCGTAGGCCTTACTGACCACGGAGCGCATATCTCCCTTATGCTCCTCGTTGGGGCCATATACATTGAAGTATTTTAACCCAACTATGTGCTCCAACCATTGATTCTCTTTCGCCAGAAGATCAAATTTATGCTTCGACCATCCGTAGAGATTTAAGGGCTGGAATTTGGCTAAATCCAAGTCCTGATCATCCATCCCCAATGAACCATCCCCGTAGGTGGATGCAGAGGAGGCATAAACAAAGCGAACCCCATGTTCCAAAGACCACTCACACAACTCCCGGGTGTAACCGAGGTTGTTGTCGTCCAGGTAAGCTTCATTGGTTTCAGTCGTGCTCGAGCAAGCCCCAAGGTGAAAAATAGTGGAGATGGAGCTGAGCTCATCGCTGTTCTCTCGGACGAGTTTTCTAAAATCCTCGGGGGATAAATGCCTGGAGAAGCT
>JAQCIX010000226.1 GCA_027593365.1 Verrucomicrobiota bacterium | reverse complement strand
GTGTTGGGAAGCGGCTTCACGACCATATCGGTAGTCCGCACCGGCCCAGTATCCAAGCCAACCATCTCCCGTTGCATCAATAAAGATTGGTGCACGAAACCTTTTAATTTTTCCGTGCTTCACCTCACGGGCTTCTACGCTAAGGATCTTATCTTCCTCTTTCTCCAAACCACAGGCAGTATGATGGGCGAACAAATTGACCCCGGATTCTGCCATGGTCTTTTCCCGTTTTTGCTGATCATCCTTTGCTTTGTAATGCCCATTCGGCCAGTGAGCCGTGTCTATGGTTTTAAGAATGTCAGAGCCATAACCATGAATACCCAGGGTATGTACACGAATCTCCTGGCTGGCATTACCACCAAAAATCGGACGATCCTGAACCAGGGCAACTTTCATCCCCTGAGAACGGGCAGCCAATGCCGCACCGCAACCGGAAATTCCACCCCCAACAATAACCAGGTCAAAGGAGAGTTCCTCTACCTTTTCCTTTGCCCGGCCACTGACTTCATCTTTCCAGTCCGATAATTCCTTAAGGTCATCCCCGGGTAATTGAGGATCTGATTCCTGAGTGAAATAAATAGCATCACAACGGCCATCAAATCCAGTAAGGTCACGCAGAGAAACTTTGGTCTTACCAGCCTTGGCAATTTCCACACTTCCTCCGGACTGCCAATGCCAGGATTCATCAGCTTCGCCGAAGGTTACCTCCAACGGCTTTCCTTCGACCATGACTTCAAACCGTCCGGGAGACTGCCAGTCGCCTTTACACCAGTCCCGGTTTCTTACCCAGACATTCCATTTCCCTGCACTGGGCAAATCAATGGTAGTCTCTGCATCCTCGACGGGTTTGCCCATCCCATGAGCGAGTAAATAATTTCCTCCCATTTGTAAATAATGCTGGGTATCAATTTTCCATCCGCCAGTTTTGGCAAAGGATGATGCCTCGAGCAAAACTCCTGAGCGACTTAGGGAAGCACTTGGCTTAGCCCCGATTACATAATTGGGAGCAAGCATGGAAGTAATCCCTACCCCACCAATCACCCGAAGGAATTCACGTCTTTTTGAATACTGATTCATGATTTTTGTATTTAAGGTTTTTAGGAAAGTATGTTTGTGACCACATGTCCATGAACATCGGCCTTTTAATAAAACTCCAACACAGGGGGGGCAAAATGTGGGTGATTATAGTTGGCAAAGGCATGAATCATTCCTGATCCACGAGTTTCAAAAGTTTCACGGACAATCAATAATTTACTATGTCCAGATTGTATGAACTTTTTTAATGCATTGGTCTGAATTCCATAATTCCCAAACTGTTTACTTCGGGGGATGGAAAAGGTTCCTAGTTTTTCTGCCTCTTCAATTTGAGGAGCTTCCGACCAAAGCAAACCTGATTCCCAAGATTCCTTTATTCCATATACCGCGAAGATATTTTCTTCGGGAAGGTGGGAACGCAATCCATTAGCTGGGACTAAATTGAGGCTTAGTCTAACCTTTTTATATTCGGAGGGATCAACCACGCTCAAATCGAATTCGAGTAATGCCCGACGGTCAAAAGAAGGAAGAATATCGGTACTTTTGACTAACAAAACATCATTGGATAGATAAACATCACGCTGGTCGTTTCGAATAATACTGGTTGAATTCCTACCCGCAAAAACTCTTTTTATTTCACCGCTAGCAGGAATCTTTTTTTCCCCTTCTCCTTCTTTCAAGGAAGACACAATACCCTTTTCAATCGATATGGTTTGGTTATCAACCAACCGGACTTCCGACCCACTTACTGGGTGATGCACACCAATTTCACCATCAATAACCTCAAACGAGGATACACTCTTTATCGGATCTACGGCTACAGCAAAACGAGTACCGTAATCAATCGCGTAACCATCCGGTGTTTCCAGAACAAAACCAATGGCTCGTTCAGGAACCTCAACCATAACCATACCCGAAGCCAACCGGGTTTTCATTGCAGAGATAAGCTCAACTTCTGCCGGACCCTCTAAAACAAAACTGACCCCAGATCGAAGTTCTATGGATGCAAGACCTCTGCGAAGTTTTAATATCCCGGAAGTAAGCTCAGACCCAGGGGTAGTGGGTAAATCACTCTCCCAGGCTGCATCTTCGCAAGATTGAATCGTGGCAATTTTAGGTTCTGAAAAAAGGAAGTACCCTGATGTGCACAAAAAAAGGACAAGCAAACACGCCACAACAGGCCAAGTATATTCACGCCAAGAAAAAGGAATGGCCTGGGGTGCACTTGTCTCTTGATCAACAGATAAACTAAAATCATCCAGTTTGGTATCAATCGTGCTAAAATCTAAAAGAAAAGAACGGGCATCCTTATTTTCTCTCAACAAGGCTTGTAAGGAATCAAATTGAGAGACTGAAAGACGATCATCCAAATATCCGAGGATTAATTCTTTTTCTTCTTCAATCATTCTGAGACACCTCTATTCATGGCGATCATTTTATGGTTCATACAATCACGAAGTTTCATACGAATACGGGCTAGTTTTTGAT
>JAQCIX010000225.1 GCA_027593365.1 Verrucomicrobiota bacterium | reverse complement strand
TTTCTTGGGGTGGTGTACCAGGCATATTATTTGGTTCCAGAATTGGATGTTTTGGAAAATGTGCTCCTTCCTGCGAGAATTTCTGGAAACCTCAACCAAGCCGTTACGGAGCGGGCCCAACAGCTTCTCGATCAGATGGGAGTGGCGGATAAAGCCAGGCAGATACCCGGGAAATTGTCGGGTGGCGAAAGGCAAAGGGTGGCCATTGCCCGTGCTCTGATTAATCAACCCAAAGTTCTTTTGGCAGATGAACCCACGGGCAATCTGGATGAAAGAACCGGAGTCGATGTGATGAATCTATTGCTTCGTACTTGCTCAAATGAAGGAGCTTCCCTGGTTCTTGTTACCCATAACCCATCCTTTGCCCAGTCCACTGATCGCCAACTCTTTCTTTCCGAAGGGCAGATGAACGAGGTTTGACCCAAAGATCATCTTTATTCATCAATAATTCTATGGAAGATTCCTTGAAATGCGGAGTGGCTGGAGTGGGCTATCTTGGTAAACATCATGCCCGACTTTATCATAGTCTATCTGGTTCGGAATTGGTGGGTATTTTTGAGCCTAATGATGAAGCGGCAGAAAAAGTCTGTGCCGAGTATGGCTGTACCCGTTTTTCCACGATTGAAGAATTGGGGGAGGTGTGTGATGCGGTGTCGGTGGTTTGCCCAACCGACCGGCATGCTGAAGTGGCTTTGCAATTAATCGGGCATGGATGTCATCTCCTCGTGGAAAAACCGCTTTGTGTATCTTCTGAAGAAGCGGAATCAATTTTACAAAGTGCGCAGCAAGCCAAAGTGCTTGTCCAGGTCGGGCATATCGAGCATTACAACCCGGTGATGACCTTTCTGGAGGGTGCGGTGGAGCAACCCCGTTATTTAACTGTTGAGCGACTGGCTCCCTTTCAACCACGGGGTACGGAGGTGGGCGTAGTACTTGATCTGATGATCCATGATATTGGGATTGCCATGGCTTTGGTCAACTCACCGATCGAGCGGGTCGATTCCATTGGGGTCCGTGTGCTTTCTCCAACCGAGGATATTGCCAATGCCCGTCTGGTGTTTGCCAATGGGTGTGTGGCCAATTTGAGTGCCAGTCGGGTAAGCGAGAAAAAAGCCAGGGAAATCCGGGTTTTTCAGGACACCGGCTACTTGTCGCTGGACTTTATGAACCAAAAGGGCCACCTGATCAAAAAGTCAGGCCCGTCACTGGAGCGTCATGAAGTACCCGTGGAAAAAGGGGAACCGCTTGCTCTTGAACTGGAATCCTTTCTTTCCTGCGTCCAGGAAACGACCACACCCAAAACAGATGGAAGCTTTGGCAAGTCAGCCCTTGAGGTTGCCCTAACCATCACCCGCGAGATTCAATCCGACTGGAACCCTTGAGCTCTCTTTCAGACTTCCCCACCTCATCAGGATCCGTCGACCTCTTGGTGGTTGCGGGCGAGGCTTCTGGTGATGAGCATGCTGCTCAGGTCGTGCTCGATTTAAAAGCCCGCAAGCCAAACCTAAAAGTTTTTTCGTTGGGTGGAGAAAAGGTCAGGGATGCAGGTGCGGAACAGCTCTTCCCCTTGGCCGATTATGGGGTGGTTGGCTTGTTTGAAGTTCTTAAAAACTACGGTTTTTTCAGAGATGTTTTCGAAAAAACAATCACATGGATTGAGCATGTCAAACCGCGATGTATTCTACTGGTCGATTATCCCGGGTTTAACCTGCGCTTGGCCCGTGCCCTCAGGCAGCGTGGGATTTCCCGCAAGGGTGGAGGAGGAGTTTCCGTTTTACAATATATCAGCCCACAGCTTTGGGCTTGGAAACCTAGACGCCGATTTGCCATGGCCGATATTCTGGATGGTCTTGGGGTCATTTTCCCTTTTGAGACCAAATGTTACGAGGATGTTTCTCTCCCTGTCTCCTTTGTTGGACACCCCTTTGCCCACCCTTCCTATCAATCTCCTGTTAAGTATGATCCAGAAGGCGATCTCCTTTTACTTCCGGGTAGCAGGGTTCAACCGGTCAGTCGGATTTTGCCCGTTTTTTTAGATGCCTTGGAAGAATTAAATACTGAAGAACTAGGGGTGCGTGCGGTCTTACCTGTTTCCAGTCCACAAATTCGTGAACAGGTCGAAAGGATGCTCACCCATCGATCCTTGCTTAAAGATTGCGTGCGGGTTGTAAATCGAGCGGATAGTCTTTCTGCCCGGGCCGCTTTAATGAGCTCGGGGACGATGTCTCTTTCCTGTGCATGGGCAGGCATCCCTGGGGTAATTGGGTACCGAGCCCATCCATTCACCTACCTGATTGGTAAGCTTTTAGTCCAGGTTCCCCATTTGGGTATGGCCAACCTTTTATTGCCGGACGATCCACCCAATGCTGAATTTTTGCAGGGCCGTGCCACCGGTAGCAGGTTAGCGGAAGAGATTCGCAAAATTTTCTTAGACCAGGAGTCTGGTAAAAATGCAGCTCGAAGTGCCGAAAAACTTCATCAACTCCTTGCCCAACCCCAGAAACTTGGGGTGGCCGACTGGTTACTTCAG
>JAQCIX010000224.1 GCA_027593365.1 Verrucomicrobiota bacterium | reverse complement strand
CGCGGGCAAAACTCCAAGTACATTCTTGGATCGAGAATGACGGACCAGCCAGTCCGGTTTACCCACATCCAAATATTCAGCGACCCAAGGAGTGCGGACATTCCGGTTGCGGAGAATTTTTTGGCCCTCTGCAGATTTGATGTACAATCTTTCCAGTGCCCTAAAAAATGCAAGTCCCGCATTTCCTAAATCTGCGAGAAATTGAAGAACTTCGTCCGAAAGGGACCACGGACGGTCCGACCACTTCCATGACTTCCCAGCAAAGAGGGGATTGCTGGATAAATTTCCGATTTCATCCCAGCTTAGTCTGGGCATGGAATCGTTCAGATCAGTCGTCAATTTGAATATCCTTGTTTCGCTGCCTCGGGCAACCTGCCCGCAACCATCCATTGACGAATCGGTCCAGGTCGCCATCCATCACGGCTTGCACTCCAGAAGTCTCCACTCCGGTACGAAGATCTTTCACCATCTGATATGGTTGAAAGACATAGCTTCGTATCTGATTCCCCCACCCCATTTCGCCTTTGTCTCCATAGAATTTCTCCATCTCTGCCCGCTTTTCGTCCTGTTGCTTTTCGTAAAGCCTGGACTTAAGTGCCTTCATCGCAGTCTGTTTATTTTTCAACTGGGAACGCTCGTTTTGGCACTGAACGACAATGTTTGATGGGATATGGGTAATACGCACAGCAGAGTCTGTTTTATTTACATGCTGCCCACCCTTCCCGCTGGATCGGTAGGTATCGATACGAAGATCATCATCAGGAATATCCATATCAACATCGTCATCCTCCATTTCCGCGATCACATCGACCGAACAAAATGAGGTGTGTCGGCGTTTGTTTGAGTCGAAAGGGCTGATTCGTACCAATCGGTGAACACCCCGCTCCGCCTTGGAATATCCGTAAGCATTTGTGCCATCAATTCGCATCGTGCAGCGGCTAATCCCAGCCTCTTCCCCTGGCTGTATATCTTGTATATCCACATGAAAACCTCGACGCTCTGCCCAACGAACATACATCCGCATAAGCATGTCGGCCCAGTCGCAAGACTCGGTGCCACCAGCTCCAGCATGGATACTGAGTAAGGCAGGACGCACGTCCATGGGTTCGCTCAAAAAGCTCTCCACTTCCAGGTCTTCGATTTTAGTGACCAGAGTGGTAAGCTCACTGGAAAACTCCGCTGCCATCGAAGCGTCACTTTCATCCTCATCGCATAACTCGGCCAAGGCTTCCAAATCGCCCACCTGATTTTTAAAGGTTTCGATCTTTTCCACGATCTGCTTCAATCGGTTCGATTCCGAACTTACCCGCTTGGCCTCAGCTTGGTCATCCCAAAAAGAAGGACTGGACATCTGTTCTTCCATCTGGACGATCTCTTCCTTCTTCTCATCACATTTAAGGAATGACCAAAGATGGTTGGTTCTTTTTAAAAGGGTTTGCAGCTCTGCTTTTTCTTCGGGAGTAATCATCTAGGATGTAAATTTATACGGTAAAATCGGCACCTTCCGGAACATCAAGGTGTAGTCCACATTCACGACCATGCCCACCATGGCGAGCATCTTCGGGGTTTTCTACTTCGGTTATTTTTTTAGTGGTATGCCAGTCTCCAACAGAATCATACCCCATACCTTCCAACGGATGGTAAGGTAATTTATTTTGAGGAATATATTGGTAGGTTTTCCGATCATCCCAATCAAGGATAGGGTAAAGTTTAATCACTCCATTTTGACGCTCGAGAAAGTTGAGCTTTTTTCGATCCGAGGCCTGAGAGCGACGCAAACCTGCCATCCATACCTGTGCACCTGTGTCTTTCAAGGCTCGATCCATCGGTTCCTTTTTATTAATCCAGTTGTATTTGACCATACCCTCTTTTCCTTGCTCCCATAGTTTACCAAAAGAGGCTTCCTGAAAAGCGGGTGATTGTTTGGCTGAATAAACTTTTGCCTGAAATTTAAGAACTTCCTGAAGCTTCAACGCATACTCATAAGTACCAGGAAAAAGATATCCTGTATCAATAAAAATGATCGGTATCTTAACACTAACCTGATGAGCCAAATGAATCATAACTACACTTTGAAGACCAAAACTGGTGGATGAGATTAACCCTGAGCCAAACTGCTCATAGGCCCATCGAATCCGTTCAACTGCTTCTAAATTAGCTAGTTTCTGATTAATATCTTCAAGGTTTTCGAAATCTGAAATCATCTGATCAAACGATCATACTGCCAAAATTTACAGCTCTAGTAAAGAACGGGCATCAATTATGACACCGTAGAAAATGGATTGGCTACAACATCCTAGTTTTCTTAAGGTTAAACCATGAACGATATTGATCATCTTTGCCAACGGTTACCTTCTCTTGAAAATTGCCGAGATTCCATCCAACAAGCAACCGACTTACTCATTCAGTCTTTTCAGCAGGGAAATAAGTTGCTCCTTTGTGGGAATGGCGGAAGTGCTGCCGATTGCGAACACATCGCTGGAGAGTTGATCAAGCGCTTCTCCGCTCCCCGCCCTCTACCCTCAGAACTATCCGGTCT
>JAQCIX010000223.1 GCA_027593365.1 Verrucomicrobiota bacterium | reverse complement strand
AAATCCACTGGAAGCATCCTTTCTCTCTGCGGATGATAGTGGATTGGAAGTGAATTTTAGGGGACGCCCAACCAAAATTCCCTGGTCGAAACTAGATGCCCAATCGGTTGCTCTGGGAAAAGCACTCCAAAAACTTAAAAAATCTCTCGTTCCTACGATACTTGGGGGAAATGAGAAAGTTCTCGAAAGATATGGCTCGGGCAAGTGGAGAAATTATAATACCTACATCGAGAGCGTGGCTTTTGAGGCTGGAATTCATTGCAGTGGCAATAAGGTCCACTTTTGGTTGCTTAAAGATGGCCAGCGAGTTCAGTCCACTCCTTTCACGGTTGATTTTGAGGGTACATTTAAAGATGAACGTGGAAGCTGGGGTAGCCGGAAGATTGTCTCTCTTGAAACCTCCCCTCCTGCTGTAAACGACCGCCGGGTGACTACAATCAAGGGAAAATGGAACAATGAAGGCACTTTTGAATATAACTTCGAGCTATCCAATGCCGGTATGTCCTTTTGGGGTGACGCCAAGGAACCAAGTTCCTCTGAATTTGCGACCTCACTCAGAATATGGATGCGGGCCCCTTCCGTAGTTGCGGATGCCAAAAATGCGACGATGGAGCAGATTAAAGAAGCAAGCGGGGATGGTGCTCTCTATGTGGACCCGATGGATGGAAAAAGGATTAAGTTTCCCTTTGATGAAAAGTGGTTGGATATAAAAAACAATCTTTCCAAAGGAGGAAAAAAAGATGTGGATTACAACCCAGTCAAATATGCTGAGTTTAATGGCTTTCCTTTTGGAGACCATAAAATTAAAGCTTTACCAGCAAGCACACGAACGGGACATCTTGTTTGGTACTCTGGATATAGCCAGATTTTCCCTGCCCAAGGGCCTACGCTCATTCACCGAAGTATCGATGGTGCCCAAGCCATGTATGACTTTAAAAATGCAGCAGACTACAAAGACAGGCTGAAAATCAAAAAGAGTGAATGTTTAAAAGTTCAGGTGATTCGGGGGAGTTGATCCCTTTGCTGATACGAGTCTTTAGACCTTTTTGTTTTTTTCTTCTTTCCTTTGTTTTTTGCGGAGGTGAGAGAGTCCGGGTTGCTTCCTACAATGTAAAAAATTATCTATTGATGGACCGTCTTGTGGCGGGAAGATGGGTCAAGGACTATCCAAAGCCAGAAATAGAAAATAGCATTGTTCGATCCATAATTAGAAGAGTAAATCCTGATATTCTTGCCCTACAGGAAATTGGACCGCCCATATATTTTCATGATTTGTGGAGAGATTTAAATAACTCAGGTTTGGAGCCCTATCGATACTCGTACTGGATCCAGGGTGAAGAGGACGAAAAGCGACACCTTGCCTTGCTTAGCCGTATCCCTTTTGAGACCCGAAAAGTTTACAATGAATTGGAGTTTTCCTACTTCGGAGAGAAGTATCGACCGAGGCGGGGTCTAATGGAGGTCGAGTTTCAATCCAATGGTACATCATGGAGGCTCTTTAATCTGCATTTAAAAAGTAAATGGACCGAAAGAGAGGACGACCCCAAAGCCGCCAGCCTTCGTGAAAAAGAAGCAAGAGCGATTCGCGACTACATTCGACAGACTTATCCTCCAGAGGGCGATCCCCTCCATATCGTCCTGGGAGACTTCAACGATTACAAAAACTCTGCCGCGATCCGCCGTTTCCAAAAAGTCAATCAAACCACTTTACATGATATACTGCCATGCAGGGATAGTATGGGCTACTTTTGGACACATTATTACAAGAAGCAGGATAGCTACGACCGCATCGATTACATTTTTGCATCTCCCCGAATGATGAATCATTTCATTGAAGGCTCGGCTCGCATTGCCGATCAGGTCCGTTGCCTGGAAGGTTCAGACCACCGCATGATCTATGCAGACTTTGATTTTTAGGTATTAGTTTATTCAGTAAAAATGGAGATCTGTGGTGGTCACTCCTTTTCTGCATGGACCAATACCTTCCATGATTTTAAAATTTTTAGCCTTGGAAATTTTTCTTATTTCAGGATATCTCCAGGAATCATCTACCAAGATCACCCCTCCCTTGTTGATGAATCTTTCTGCTCTTTTGAAGCAGGAGGTCCTGGCAGACCATGTTGAACTTGGGCCAAAATGATCTTCTCCATCAACCACGATTAAGTCGTAATTTTTATTAAGACGGAGAAGGTACTCCGAACACTCATACTCGTCCTTGCTGCTGAGGTTAATTTCCGATTGAAGGATTTCCACATTAGTGAGTTTATGGTCATCTAGCTGCTGGCTCACCTTAAGTGTCCATTCCGGGTCCTGCTCAATTGATTTTAAGCGAGCAAATCTTTGAGCAAGAAATAGGGTGGAACCGCCTGATCCATACTCAAATACATGGCTAGTTCGGGAGATTTTTCGATCCACGAAATTAATTGCAGGTAGGCTCCACCAAGGAAGGGCCACTTCAAGGGGCGATGATGACCTGACTGAATACATCCAATAATAAGGGATCTGCCATGGGTGGCTGACCAAATAAAAGAGTACTTTCTGAA
>JAQCIX010000025.1 GCA_027593365.1 Verrucomicrobiota bacterium | reverse complement strand
CTCATCTCCGTAGATGATGCGGTCGCCCGGTTATCCAAGGGTGACATTGTTGCCCTACCCTCCGAAACGGTATACGGACTCGCAGGCTTAGCCCTAGAAACGAAGAGCGTAGAGGCAATCTATACCCTCAAAGGCAGACCAGCCACAAACCCTCTTATCATTCATGTAAGCAGTGTGAAAGCTGCGGAGAAGTTGGCGAATTTCTCCCAAGAAGCACACACATTTGCACAGAACTTTTGGCCCGGTCCGCTAACCCTTATTCTACCTAAAAAAGAATGTGTGCCTGATTTGGTGACAGCAGGTAACCCCACGGTCGCGTTGCGGATTCCACAACATCCAGTTTTTTTGGAAATCTTAAAACGACTGGATCATCCGCTTGCTGCCCCAAGTGCCAACCCCTCAAACCGGACAAGCCCAACCGAAGCCAAGCATTTGATGGAATTATTTGGGGAGAAATGCCCGCCCACGGTAGATGGGGGAAAATGCTCCGTAGGGATAGAATCGACTGTGCTTGATCTCTCCCGCGAACCACCCACGATTTTAAGACCCGGTGCGATTACCCGTAAGCTAATGAAAGAAAAAACGGGTCTGGATGTAGGTATCCTGCAGGCAGAGATTGCCAACCATGCAGGGAAGTCCACCCCAAAAAGCATGGTATCCCCGGGTATGCAGGCGGTTCATTATGCCCCACAAACCCCACTTTTTTTGTACTCTTCGATCGAAAATTTCCAGAGGAAAAACTCTTACAAATCTGGTGATCTGGTGGTGCTTTCAAATGCCCAAAAAAGGAATCATTTACGGGAAGATATTTCGGAATTGTTTACCCTTTCTGAAGATGGGAATCCGCAAAGGATTGCACAAAGCTTGTACGGGATGTTGATCGAATTGGATGCGAGGAAAGCAAATTGTATCCACCTAATTTTTACCGAGGATCAAACGGGGGTGAATCGTGCAACCTGGGACCGGTTATCCCGTGCCCAAACAAAAGAGTAAAGGAAGCAGGCTGCTTTGAGCACCCGCTGGAGCATGCACAGACCAACAATCGCTTGCAATCATCCCAGATTTACTATTGCAATGTAGAAAATTCCTTATCTTTAGATTATGTCGCGCAAGTTAAACAAAGGCCTTTTTCTTTCACTTCTTGCAACCCTTGTGGTTGGCAACCTATCGTATGGTCAAACCGATGCCCAACTACGTGACCCTGAATTTCTGATCAAGCAGTACAATGACTTGGCCGAGAAGCACAATGCATTGGTGGAGAAAACACGTTCTGTTGTGATTGAAAGGCTCAATGCCCCTGCAGTGGTTACCCAATCCCCACAATCTGCAAAACTTCAGGATGATCTAAATGAGGCCATGGGTCAGATTGCGGCTTTGGAATCTCAGTTACTCAAACTTAAGCAGGAAGGTTTACGCAGTGTAAATAGCAACCAATATCTCGATGAAACGAACGCCCGTTTGCGTCGCCAACTCCAGCAACTCAAGGCAGATGAGAAGGAGCTTGAGGTAAGAAACCAGGAACTTGCCCTGGAAAATCGTAAGCTCGAACAATCGATGGATAATTTTAATTCTGCAGAGGAGAGTGCTTACTCCAAAATCCGCAACCTGGAGCTAGCTAATTCCACTCTCGACCGAAAAGCCAAGGATATGCGTGCAGAAATGAGCCAAACACGGGCGGAGAACAATAAGCTGGAAGCACAACTAGAACGGCTGACCAAGGAGAACTCAAAATTAAACCAAAAGATTGCTTCTCTTGGAATCGACCAGGAGACGACCGACTCCAGACTTAGTGAAATGAAGGCCTTGATGAGAGATGCTCAAAATGAGGCCAAAATGTTGGAAAATGAGGAATTTGTTTTGCGTGATGAATTATCGAAAGCCCGGAATGAAATTGCACGGTTGAATGGCATATTGGCTTTGGAACAGGATCGTTCATCTCTCGTTCTTGGAGACAAGGAAGATCTGGCTCAAAAAGTAAGTGATTTGCAGGTGGAAACCGATGCCTTGCGTGCTCAGGTGGCTAGCCTCCAACAAATCAATACCGATCTAACCATGGAAGCTCAGAGGCAGGGCGAAAATGCCCGAATCATTGAAATGAGTAACAATGATCTCCGTGCTAATTTGGAACGCTTATCCACTCGAAACGATTCCTTATTGGATACAGATATGGCCCAGAAAGAAGAACTTAGTGTCTTGCGTGCAGAATTAAACAACCTGGCTATGCAAGAATCGAGAATCTCCAATGAAATGGTGGGTTTGAGAGATTCCAATGAAATGCTCCTGGCCAAAACATCTGCATTGGAGGCTGAAAATGCAGATATGTTAAGAGCCGTGGATTTGATGAGGGAAGAGATTGAGAATATTGAATCCAATGAAAGAAACCTCATCACCAAGCTCAAGGATTTGGATCAGGAAAACCAACAACTTATGTCGCAAAGTGGTTCCCTCCACGATGAGCGTGGATTTTTTAAGGATAAATCAAGGGATTTGGAAATTCAATTAAACCGTGCGGTTGCTAATGAAAGATTGCTCAGCCAGGAAGCGGGTATATTGGAAGCAAACATTCGGGAATTGGAGAAAAAGATCAAGGGTTTGGAAAATGCGGGAAGCACGGAGTATCAGGAATTGATGGCAGAAACAAGGGAGCTTGAGTCTGAGTATTCCGAAGTACTTGCACGCGAGCAGGTACTGATCAACCGCATGAATTTGCTTGAGAAGGAAAATATTCGCTTGGAACAAGACATGGTAAGGATGACCGATCGTGAAACGGACTTAAATAATGCGATCCTATCGCTTAAGGAAAATATGACCTTTATGGAGAGAGAGCTGGAGTCTTCCATGCGCATGCGCGAGAGACTTAAAAACAGCATGATTGAGGTGATCGACCGAAATGAAAGGCTTGGTCTTACTGAGCCACCCGCCCCCGATCTTACCAACCGGTATTAATCTTTTTCTTTAAACGGTAAATTTACCCATCTTCCTGAACTTGTTATAACGATGTTCAGAAAAACTTCCCGGTGCCATTTTTTGGAGCTCCTTTAATTCTGAAATCAGAGAAGCTTTAATGGTTTGAGCGGTGGTATCCCAATCGCGATGAGCTCCGCCTGCAGGTTCGGGTAAAACTTTATCAATAATTCCAAGCTTTAATAATTCATTGGCATCGAGCTTGAGAGCCTCTGCGGCATTGGATGCAAAAGCCCGGTCTTTCCAAAGGATAGCTGCACAACCCTCTGGAGAAATCACAGAGTAGTATGCGTTTTCCAAAATAAGCACGCGATCGGCAACTGCCACACCCAGGGCACCACCAGAACCACCCTCTCCAATCACCAACGCAATGATGGGAACTTCAAAATCTGCCATTTCCCGAAGGTTCACAGCAATGGCTTCCGCCACGTGTCTTTCTTCTGCTCCAATCCCTGGATAAGCACCGGGTGTATCGATTATGGAAATGATGGGAAGATCAAAGCGGGCAGCCATCTTCATCAGACGGAGCGCCTTACGATAGCCTTCGGGGTTTGGGCATCCAAAATTTCTTTTTAAATTCTCCTGTGTGTTACGCCCTTTTTGTTGTGCGATCACCATGACTGGCATGCCATCGAGCGTCGCAGGTCCCCCAATGAGAGCATTATCATCGCGAAAGAGTCGATCTCCATGGAGTTCGTGAAACTCCGAAAAGATTCTTTTGATTAAATCTGGAGAATAGGGGCGGTTGGGATGACGGGATAGTTGAACCTTTTGCCAAGGGCTCAAATCGGAGTACACTTGCCTTTTGGTATGTTCGATTTTCTTTTCGATTGCCCGGATCTCATCCGTAAAATCGAGATCGGAGCTGGCGGAGGATTGCACAAGGTCATCCAACTGTTTCTCCAAATCAAGGAGCGGCTTTTCGAAATCTAGACTCTGTTTATTCGTGGAAGACATTTTGAATAAGCATAGTTATTAGTCATTCTCTCCATCCTGAGCAAGTTCATCCTTCCATCCCAGTATGCGGGCTTTCGCAGATGCCTCCTCTGCCCCATCCTTATCCCCTTGGGCAACGAGAATTCGAGCCAGGCTCACCACCGAGGTCAAATCATCCTCTTTAATACTGAGGGCTTTTCGACAGGCTTGCTCGGCTGCCGGGAAATTTTTTTGAGCCAAACGAACTTCTGAAAGGGCACGCCAGGCATCCAAATCCTGGTCAAATTCTTGCAAATGTTTTACTAAAAGTTCTTCTGCTTTTTGTTCTTCCCCTAGGGTGAAATGCAAAACAGCTTGATCGACAATCTTAGATGGCGGAGATTCTTTAGACATAAAAAGGTAACTGCCCTTACTTTGCACCCTTGAGGGGTGAAGTAAAGCACTTCACCTAAATTCTTGTATTTTATTGGATACAGGGACATTTAATAGGGTTGTTACTCTACTCTTACCCTACATACCCCAACAAAACCTATGCTTTTTCAAGACCCCGACTTTCAAAATTTACTCCTGTTACATAGCCGGGATAGACGCTGTCAAAAACTTATCGAGGAACTAAAAGAACTCCCCGAAGACCTTGCCCGATTGGATCGAAATATTGATGTGGAAAAAAAATCGGTCGAACTTGCCCTGGCGGAGTGGAAATCTTTGGAATCGCAAAACAATACCCTGGAAAAAGAAATCCTTTCCTTGAATGACCAGATTGCCAAGCAAAGGAACCGGCAACTAGAGGTCAAAAAGAATGAGGAATACCAGGCTCTGGAAAATGAAATTGCTTCTTTACAACAGAAAATTGAAGAACGCGAGAACCAGCAAATTGAGGTATTACTAAAGATCGATGGTGCCCGTGAAACAGCTGAGATTGCCCAAGGTAAAATTACCCAGCGGGTTGCCGAAATGGAAGATCAACGGAACAAGAGGGCATCGATTGGGGAGGAAAGAAAACTTGAGCTTGAAGAGTTAAAAAAGGAAATCGAGGAAACCAGAAAAGGAGTGGATCCAACCTTTTTATCCACCTACGACCGGGTAACTAAAATTGTATCCCGCCCGCCCTACATGGCACCCATTGCTGATCAAAAATGCTCGGGCTGCCATCTGCGTGTCTCCAACGATGTGGTTTCATCTGTATTAGTAGAAAAAAAGATAACCCAGTGTGATCAGTGTGGTCGAATTGTGTATGTTGAAAGATGATCCAAACCTGATGGACTCTTCCCCTCCCTTCCATACTTCTTCCCCTTTTTCATTTTTATATACATTATATTTCCGAGAAGCGGTCATTCGCTTGCTGACCTTCGGGTTGGTGAGAGGAAAGTCCGGACATCAAAGGGCAGGATTCCCTGTGAAAGCGGGGGGGGCTTGTTTCAAGACAAGTTCACGGCCAGTGCCACAGAAAACAAACCGCCTCAATTTTGAGGTAAGGGTGAAAAGGTGGGGTAAGAGCTCACCGCTGTTCAAGCAATTGAATGGGCATGGTAAACCCAATCCGATGCAAGACGAAATAGGAAACCGGGTGGCCCGTCTATGGTTTCGGGTACGTCGCACCCCGCTTAGGCAGGGATTCAACCTTTGGGTTGGATAGATAAATGAATGACGATCGTTACATGTTTAATGATTACAGAATCCGGCTTACAGCTTCTCGGAATCCCTTTTAATCGAATGTTTCAAGTTGACGAAAAGAGAAAATTATAATTTTTTAGATCGCTATGGCCAATACCCAGTCAGCATTAAAGAACATTCGCAAAAACAGGACCAATTACCTGAGAAACCGCTCCGTAACGAGCAGGCTTAAGACTTTAGACAAAGCTTTCCAAGCTTCTGTAGAATCCAAAGATAAGGAAGCTGCATCCAATGCCGCTAAATCCCTGATCTCTGCATTGGATAAAGCCAGCAAAAGCAAATTGGTTCACGCAAACAAGGTAGCCCGCAAGAAATCCCGCTGTGCTGCCCTGATTGCTTCCTTGTAAAGTTTACTTTCTCACCACCACCTGACTTTTTCAGGTGATGGGCTTCTATGTGAGGCTTAAATGTGCCTAGAATCGTCTTCGTTTTTCTCGGAGTACCCGCTCTCTTGGCGATTATGGTTCACTTTGTTTTTCTTGAGGTAAGCCTCATGAACATCATCGGCAGACATTCCCATAACCTGAGCAAGCGAAATAAGAAAGTGAAACAAATCGACAATCTCGACCTTCGCATTTTGCTTGTCGAACTCTTGGTACTTTGCCCACCATTTCCAAGGAACAGAATCGGTTAACTCTGCCAATTCCTGCTGCATGGCCCTCACATAATTAAGGATCCATTTTGTACGGTCCTCGTCGTTCATTTCGTCCATATTCACCCCAATCCGTCTATTTAAGACATCCTGAAGTTCGAAAATATTTTCCAATTTATCCATTACCGAAGTTTAAGGACTTTAGTCGACTTGGTTGCAAGTGGTTTCGCACTAATGATCAAATTATTTTGCCTTGTAGATTATTCTGCTTGGATGTAGTTATGTACCCTTTGGATTGGCTTAGCCTTCGACTCAGTGTGAGCAAAATTCAAGAGCCTCTCCTGTCCGAATATTTTAAAATCGGTTCTCAATAATAACAGTATAATTAGTCCTATCATATGAAATCCAGAATTCGTTCCCGTTGGCACAGACCCAACGAAAAGCCATTAGAAAATAATGGTTCTGCATCCCCAACCACCGCTCCAATTGGAGAGATTGATGCCCAAACCCTGACTTCCCTGACCGACGACCTCAGCGATTATAAACCCAGTGCTCATACGAGAGAGCATTCTCATTCACGAGGTGAAAACGACTCATCTGGTCGTAGAAGTGAACGCCCAAAATCAAGAAACCACCGATCAAGGGAGCGTAACGACCGAAACAATCCAAGACAGAACCGAGAAAATTCTTCCGATAAAGATGGAGAAAGAAAAGGCTCCTCCAATCATCCTAGTAAAAAACCACGGAGAAGAAGGCCAAACGGGGATAAGCCAGCGACGGCTAACTCCAGAAAACCTCACAACAAAAATTCTTCCTCTCGCCCTAAACAAGAAAGTAAGCCCAAGAAAGAAGGGGGCTTAAAGGGCTTTTTAGGAAAACTTTTTGGATAAAGTTTTATTACCCTTTTTCGGTTATCCTTCATCCATTCCTTTTGAGTTATGGACATACTTAGGATCCGAGGGGGAAACAAGCTTGCCGGAGAAGTCGAGGTAAGTGGTTCGAAAAATGCGGCCCTGCCCCAGTTTGCTGCCGCTTTATTAAGCGATCAGGAAACGATTTTAGAAAATGTTCCAGATCTCAGCGATATTCGATTTATGGCTGAGATCATTAGTCACTTGGGTGCGGATATTTCTAAAATTGGTCCAAGTAGTTGGAAAATACACCCGCTTAAAATCCACCCCGATCCACCTTATGAATTAGTTCGAAAAATGCGGGCTTCCATCTGCTTACTCGGTCCACTTGTGGCTAGGGTAAAAAGAGCAAAGGTCCCGATGCCAGGTGGTTGCGTGATCGGGCACCGCCCTATCGATTTACACTTGCATGCCCTCAAAGAGATGGGTGCTGAAATCTCCCTGAACCAAGGAATTGTGGAGGTGGATGGCTCTGCGATGAAAGCAGGGAATCTTTTTATTGGTGGTCGGCACGGAAGCACCGTAACGGGTACTGCCAATGCCATTATGGCAGCGGTATTGACTCCTGGAATCACTACCCTGGATGGAGCAGCTTGTGAGCCGGAAATTGTCGATCTTTGTTGCATGCTCAAAAAAATGGGGGCGAAAATTTCGGGAGCCGGTTCCCACCTCCTCAGCATTGAAGGAGTGGATCAACTGAATGGATGCGTGCACCGGGTCATCCCTGACCGGATTGAGGCAGCGACCTACATGATCGGTGCAGCCATGACTCGGGGTAAGATCGTGTTAAAGGGAATCGAAGCGAGCCATTTAGGAGCTTTCTCCAAAGTAATGAGGGAATCCGGGGTGCTGCTAAATAATTCACAGAAAGGGAATCTAGATGTACAGACAGACCCAAGCGGGCTATCTCCCTTTGAAATCATCACCCTGCCCTACCCTGGTTTCCCCACAGATTTACAGGCTCAGGCATGCGCACTGGCATGCACAATCCCAGGGCTTAGTATTTTGACAGAAAGGGTTTACCCTAGTCGATTCATGCACATACCCGAGCTCCTCAGGATGGGTGCAACGGTCTCATTGGAAGGTGCAAACGCCATTATTAAGGGTGGAAAAAAATTAAACGGAGCCCCAGTTATGGCATCCGACCTTCGGGCAAGTGCTGCATTAATTCTTGCCGGATTAGCTGCAGAGGGAGAGACTTGGGTGCATCGAATATATCATTTGGACAGAGGGTATGAATTTATGGACGAGAAACTAAGGAAACTTGGCGCAGAGGTTGAGCGGCTTCCAGAATCTTCTCTCCCTCCGGCCTTTCGCAGACCCACCGATTAATCTCTCACAAAATGACGGAAGAACCTCCCAAGGGAAGAAAGTTTTTTGAGGATTCCCTAAGTCCAGCTAGTGAAGTGGAAGCCGCTTTGCGCCCGCCTTCCTTTGAAGACTTTACTGGGCAACCCAAAACGATTGAACGCTTACAGGTTATGGTGGGGGCAGCTTCCAAGCGGGAAGAGGCCTTAAAGCATGTCTTATTATGCGGGCCTCCAGGCTTGGGGAAAACCACCCTTGCACATATTATCGGCCATGAACTGCAAAGAGATGTGAGAATCACTTCTGGACCGGTGATTGATAAGCCTGGAGATTTAGCTGGATTACTGACCAATTTACAGGAAGGCGATATCCTCTTTATCGACGAAATTCATAGGATTCCCAAAACCGTTGAAGAGTATCTCTACTCGGCTATGGAAGATTTTCGGATCGATATCATGATCGACCAAGGCCCCAATGCACGGAGTGTAAGGCTCGAAATCCCAAGGTTTACCCTAGTTGGTGCCACCACCCGGGTAGGTTTGCTCTCCGCTCCCATGCGTAGTCGGTTTACCTTGCAAACCAGATTGGATTATTACGACCGGGCAGACTTAACCAAGATTGTTTTGCGAAGCTGTAAGCTCCTTGGCTGTACCATCAATCAAGCAGGTGCCGAAGAAATTGCTATCCGTGCACGGGGAACCCCGAGAATTGCTAATAACCTGATCCATTTTACCCGGGACTATGCAGAACAAAGATCGGATGGTACGATCAATGAGGATATTGCTGCGAAAGCCCTCGAGCTCTTGGAAATTGATGACCGTGGGTTGGATGAAATGGATAAACGCATCCTTTCCACGATTGCCGAAAATTACAAAGGTGGCCCGGTCGGTTTAGGAACCATCGCTGTAGCTGTGAGTGAGGAGGAACACACACTTGAGGAAGTCCACGAACCCTTTCTCATCCAGGAAGGCTACCTGAAACGGACATCTCAAGGTAGGGTGCTAACCCAAAAGGGTTGGGAAGCCAGTGGAATCGCTCCCTCCAAAGACGGGAATCAAATGTCCCTCATCTAATTTCAATAAATCCTTTTCGCGCCAAAGGAAAAAGAGCCCGAAAGGAACTGGCAAATTCATCAGGACTTTCTTGGATCCATTGATCAATATCCGTTAAAGATCGCTCGCATATCTCAGAAATCTCGGATGGATCTGGTTGGGCGTCGATCGTTCCAAGGACCTCATAAGATCGAACAAATTCATATCCGTTTTCTAAGCAGGGATCAGAGACTAATAATGGATGAATCTGGTCTTCTTGAACAGTACATCCGAGTTCCTCTTGCATCTCTCGTCGGGCAGCCTCCAAATAAGTTTCTTCAAAATCGACATGTCCCGAGCAACTGACAGTCCAAAGCCCAGGTTCCACATCTTTGGATAAACTTCTTTTTTGTAAAATCATTCCTCCATTCGGACCCTTGGCGTATAGATGAACAGCTCGATGAAAGAGCTTAAATTTATGAGCATCCTCCCGGGATGTGACTCCAATGGGTTGGTCATGGCGGTCTACCCAATCAAAATATTCAGTCATTTTTAGTAATTAGAATTGTTTTTGATTACTTTGTGATTGATTGCATGAACTTGAGATTACTAAGATTTTTACTGGTGGAAACGAAATTCAAAATCTTAGGTTCAAGCAGTTCAGGAAATGCTGCCCTTCTGCGTACCCCAGAATCAAATATTTTGATCGACGCAGGCATGTCAGGCAAAAAGTTGAAGTTTCTCTTGTCCTTGGAAGGATTGGAAATTGAGGAATTGGACGCCGTCTTTTTGACCCATGAACATAATGACCATAGTGCAGGAGTTCGTGGTCTTTCGAGGTATATGAACCTGCCTATTTTTGCCAACCGGGACACCATCGATGCCATCCAACCCAAGCTTCCAAGAAGACCAAATTGGAAAAGGTTTGATACCGGAGAACCTTTTAAATTTAAGGAATTCAAAGTTCACCCATTCAGCGTTCCTCATGATGCTTATGACCCAGTTGGGTTTTATTTTGAGTGGGGGAAAGGAGATCTATTTGACCCTGCCTCAAGTTTGGCCTGGGTGACCGACCTTGGCTTTGTTCCTACCCTCGTAAAAGAACGAATCCGCCAAGCCAGTATTTTAGTGATCGAAGCCAATCATTGTACAGAGATGTTGGAAAAAGATGAAAAAAGACCGTGGAGCTTGAAGCAAAGAATTCGTGGTCGTCATGGACACTTATCCAACCAAACCACTTTCGAACTTTTGGAATCGATGGAAAATGCATGTTGGCGGGAAATTTTTCTGATGCACCTGAGCCAAGATTGTAATGATGTGAACCTCGTTCGAGAACGCTTCAGCAAGTTATCGGGACAAGGTAAGAGATTTTCGACTTATGTAATCGATCCAGCCACCGCACAAGCTGTAGGCGTATGAAAACCCCTGAGAGACAGACTAAGATCATTGCCACTATCGGCCCGGCCACAGAATCGGACCAAATGCTGGAGACATTGATTTCCGAAGGTGTTGATGTAATGCGCTTAAATATGGCTCATGCTTCGCACGATTGGATTCGGGATGTTTCAAAAAGAATTAGGAAAATTGGTAAGAAGCTTAACCGTGATCCAGCGATCTTGATGGATGTGAAAGGTCCAGAAATCCGAACTGGATATCTGCAGTCCCCCATTCATCTGACCAGGGGAGATTTAATCGACCTTGTTTTTTCCGCCCAACCGAACCCACCGAAGATTGAGGATATTTGGCAAATCGAAGTCAATTACGACAAGTTACATGACCACCTGAGCCCGGGGAATAATGTATTATTGGATAATGGACTGATTCCTTTACTTGTAGTTGAAACATCCCCGGAGAAAGTACGTTGCCGGGTGCTTCAAGATGCCGAGCTCAAAAGCAGGCGACATGTCAACCTCCCGGGTATCGAAACAGACCTTCCCTCCATTACCGAAAAAGATCGTCAGGATACTTTAGTAGGAATCGAGTGTGAGCACGATTTCTTCGCCCTATCCTTTACTCGGGATGCAGACGCGATCGATTTGTTTAAGAGTTTTCTGAAAGATCATAACAGCCCAGCCCATGTGATTGCTAAAATTGAGGACCAGCAAGGAGTCAGTAATTTAGAAGAAATTGTGACCGCGGCAGATGGGTTAATGATCGCCCGGGGGGATTTAGGAATCGAATGTCCATTTGAAGAGCTTCCCATTATCCAACGTAAATCAGTGGGCATTTGCCTGGCCAAAGGAAAACCCGTTATTGTGGCAACGCATCTATTGGAATCGATGATTGAATCGCCTGTGCCTACGCGAGCCGAAATCAGTGATGTGGCCAACGCCATTAATGAGGAAGCAGACTGTGTTATGCTAAGCGGGGAAACCACCACAGGATTATACCCAGTGGAATGTGTACGCATGCTCAAGCGAATTTCTTCTCGAATCGAAAAAGAACTCCCTCCCGTGCTTTCGGAGAGCTTGCGACTTTTTCGTCCCAAAGCAAAAATGCTTCGCTCGGCTGCCATGCTTGCCATGCGGATGGGAAATACCGCTGTGCTCGTTTTTACACGCAGTGGAGATTTGGCCGCAAAGTTAGGTGCACTCCGTCCCAATGGTGCACCCTTGTTTGCTTTTACCGACATCGTTGGGCTGCATCGCAGGTTGAGGCTCATTTGGGGGATTGAACCCTATTTAATGGACTTCTCTGAAGATCCTGAGATGACCATCCAAGATGCGATCAAAAGATTAAAAAAAGAAGGCCGAGTGGAGACCGGAGATCAAATCGTCACCGTTACCAATGTGTTAGCCGACGGGAAAGTGGTAGAGAGTATCCAACTTCGTGAAGTGGACGCCTAAAGCGTTCAACAGATCACTATTTCTGAATTTTGATAAAGATCAAAGTCGCCAGAAAAATCAGCATGTAGGGCAAACTTGCCGAATAAAAGGGAGATATAATTTGTTGCTCTCCCAGACTGTCCGACAAAGTCCGTACTAGGTAAAAAAACAGAGCTCCTACCAAGGAAACGCCCGCAAGTTTACTTGGAGTGGATGAACTACCCGCGCTTGCCATTCCCAGTCCAATCAACAAAGCAACAAAACAGGCCGGACCATTCCACCACAGTTGTGCTTTCCTCAGTTGATAGGGAACCATTTCATGACTATCGGGGTTAGGAAAACGAGTAAGCAACCTTTCAATTTCATGCACGCTCATATCTTTCGCTCTCTTTTGCAGCCACAAATATGGGGTTGGATCATCTGAAAAGGGTAACCCAGAAAGTGTCTCAAATGACCGGCTCATACCTGGGCTTTTTGTGTCATGTAAATAACTGCCCTCCTCTTTGTTGCTTGGTTTTTCCCAGGTAATAGATTCTCCATCCTGATCAATCACTGGCAAACCCAAGGAGGAATAAAACCCAAGAAAATGACCTTGATGAAATGACCATCCCTTTTCCTCAGACCAGACAGCCTTGTTAGCCCGAACCCTCATCACATCCTCTCCCTGTTCCCCATAACAAAATAATTGCAGATCAGTACCGGAAAGAGTGGCGGGGTCAAAGGAGCGAAAATACCAAAGTCGGTCGTTCTTCACCTGCATCTTTAAACTCCTCACTTTTACATCACTTAGCCCCATATTTCTGGATGCGGAAGCATTCATCAGCCAATCACTGCCCCAACCGATCAAAAGACCTAAAAAGGCAAGCACCGCAAAGGACTGCCAGGGAGAGATCCCATTTGCCAGCATGGCGGTCCACTCTCCTCTTTTCCTGGCGAAAGAAAGAGCGAACAGACTGGCTCCCAAGCAACATATAGGGAGCAACCAAGGCAGATAACTGATTAGCCAATACCAGAGGTCCTGATGCCAAACCTCGCTCCCATGTGGAAAGACTTGTTCGATGTCCTCCACCAAAGAAAACAGAAAGATTGTGCCCACCAAAAACAACACACAACCCAGAAACCAAGTTAGCCATTCTCGAGCCAGATAAATGATGATTGTTTTTGCCACGACTATAAACTTGCTAGCTTAACCCTTGCCCTAGGGGAAGTGAATTCTCAATCTGTTCTATTAGAAAATCATATTCATTTCCTTATGAAAAAGTTTAGCGTAACGATCCTTCTTTTATCTCTTCCTCATTTTGCTCTCGCTACAGACCCTGAGCCCAACTGGGAAAAATCGATGGACTTATTTTTTGGGGAGTATGTGGTTGCACCCCTCGCATCCCTTTTATTTTGGCCTATCCCAGGAATTGAAATGCCATTGGTTGTGGCTTGGTTGCTTGGGGGAGCCGTGTTTTTTACAATCAAAATGAGGTTTGTAAATTTGCGACTTTTCAAACACGCCATCGATTTAGTTCGTGGAAAGTTCGACGACCCTCAGCAAGTGGGAGAAGTTAGCCACTTTCAAGCCCTGACCACCGCTCTATCCGCCACCGTAGGTCTGGGTAACATCGCCGGCGTGGCGATTGCTATTGGTACAGGTGGACCGGGAGCCACCTTTTGGATGATCCTGGTAGGTTTCCTAGGAATGTCCTCTAAATTTACCGAATGTACCCTTGGTCAGAAATACCGGAAAGTTCGCAAGGATGGTAGAATTATGGGAGGAGCGATGCATTACCTCTCTCAAGGTCTCAAGGAAAAAAAGCTTAAGCATTTGGGTGGTTTACTGGCTGGTCTTTTTTGTATTTTATGCATTGGTGGATCTCTGGGGGGCGGGAATTCTTTTCAGGTTGTACAATCTCTCGACATGATCAAAACCGTGGTTCCTTTCCTTTCCGAATACTCATGGAGCTATGGGTTACTAATGGCTGTTCTCGTTGGGCTGGTCATTGTGGGGGGGATTCAAAGCATCGCCAAGGTGGCATCTTTAGTTGTTCCCGCGATGTGTGGTATTTATCTACTGGCCTGTCTATTCATTCTTGGGACTCATCTGGGAGCAATCCCTGGAGCTGTAAGTTTGATTTTTGAACAGGCATTTTCACCTGATGCTGCTTTTGGTGGCTTTCTTGGGGTTTTAATCATCGGCGTCAAACGAGCGGTTTTCTCCAACGAAGCTGGGATTGGTTCAGCTGCGATTGCTCACTCCGCTGCCAAAGTGAAAAATCCTGTGGAAGAAGGAGCAGTCGCTCTGCTGGAACCATTTATCGATACCATAGTAGTTTGCACCATGACAGCATTGGTTATCATTATAACCGGGGCTTATCTCGATCCTGCCAATCAAGATTTGATTGCACATAACCAGGGAGGTGCCCTTACTTCCGCAGCGATGGGTGGAGTCATTCCATGGTTTCCCTATATCCTGGCAGTTGCCGTGTTCCTTTTTGCTTTCTCAACGATGATTTCCTGGTCTTATTACGGCGAAAGGTGCTGGGTCTATTTATTTGGTGATGCCTCCTCTATCTTCTACAAAATTCTCTTCCTTATTTTCACATTTTTGGGGTCGATCATTACGGCTACCAATATCTTGGATTTTTCGGACCTCATGATTTTAGGAATGGCCTTTCCCAATATTCTAGGACTGGTGATCTTAAGTGGTGTCGTAAAAAAAGATTTAAATCATTACCTCAAAAGCTTGCACAAATCTTAATTTTTTTATTATTTTTAAATTTCCTCTTCTTAAGTTTGTAAATTACCCCTACCCTTTGATATACTAAAACTTTGCTATGGCTGATGATGAAGATGTACAGATTTCCGATTCGGAAGAGGCTCGTGCCTGCATAAGTCGTCTACTCAAAGCCATTGAGGGCTGGGCGGTTAAGGAAAGTAATAAGAGCGAGCTTGAGGTTACTGCATTCGCTGCCGCTTTAGCCTCTGGGATTATATCTTTCCATGATTTCACCAGTAAAGATTGTCGGAATAGCCAACAATTACTTGGTGCCGTTTCCCGTGCGAAACAACATATCGATCGTGAATTTAAAAAGTTCGATGGGGAAATTGATAAAATGCATATAAAGTTTGCACAGGAAATGGAGGAGCTTGACCTCAAGATCATTCGGGACCGAAAAGAATTCAAGCATTACCTCGTTTCCCTGATCTACGCCGAGGAATACAACAAGCTTCGAAAAAAGATCTCCAATATATTCGAAACATTAGATTCTAAATCCAGGTACGAAGACGCTCCTTCATCCTAGCATTCTTATTTATTCGGGAGTAATCAACTTGATTCCCACCCATAGCCAGGTGGGTATAGTGATGATACTAAAAAGCATCGTAACCATAATGGCTCGCAACCCGGTTACCGTATCTTCCCCATAATTTTTCACCACTACCAAGGCAAATACTCCCGCTGGCATAGCAGCC
>JAQCIX010000024.1 GCA_027593365.1 Verrucomicrobiota bacterium | reverse complement strand
CCGCCCGGATGGTCATGCACCCATCTCCGTGATGGGGGATCATATGCACGCCATGGGGGAGTGGATGGTTTCCTATCGCTACATGACTATGAACATGGAGGGGTTATTGAAAGGTTCGGATTCTATTCAGCCTGCGGTAACTGGTTACATGATGACTACCATGCTTCCGAAAGAAATGACCATGGATATGCATATGTTTGGTGCGATGCATGCCATTTCTGATCAATGGACATTGATGTGCATGATTAACTATTTGGACAACGAAATGACCATGCAAAACGGCGATAAGATGGAAACCAGTGGTCTGGGTGATCTTAAAATCGGAGGACTCTATGATCTTGCTCGTTGGGATGATGGCAGGCGTGCTCACCTGAGCCTAGGCCTAAGTGCCCCCACTGGATCCATTGATGAGAAGTCTGGAGCAAACACTGTCGGGTATGGCATGCAATTAGGTTCTGGTACCTGGGACTTTCATCCAGCCATCACTTATTTAGGCCAGACCGAGAACTATTCTTATGGTGCCCAATTGGGTGGCGTGCTCAGAATTGACGATAATGACCAAGGCTATACCCTGGGTAACCGCTTGGACGCAACGGTTTGGGGAGCTCGCAAAATTAATGATTCTCTAAGTGCTTCGGTGAAGATTGATCATACCTGCCAGGAAGAAGTAGATGGAACTCATAAGGGTATTTCGAATATGCAAAGAAATATGACCCCCGCAAAAGATCCTGATCACCAGGGACGCGATCTTACCTCCTTGGGTCTTGGCTTAAATTACTACTTTAAATCAGGATCGCTCAAAGGCCACCGTATTGCTGCGGAGTGGGAAACTCCCATTCATCAAAAAGTTAATGGGGTTCAACTCGAACTTGATTCCAGTTGGACCGTTGGCTGGCAATACGCTTGGTAAACAACCCTTACTTAGACTACATGATTGAGTGCATGGACTACATTGAGAGAGTCGTTTCCGATACGCTCCATCTCGTTGAGGATATCTACATAGATCATCTCGGCTTTTAGGTTCTCGGTATCTTTCATCCTGCGAACCGCATTTTTGCGAAGGGTCTTACGGGAGGCATCGATTCGGTCCTCAATCTGTTCCGCTTTTTTGATGTCGGGCACGCCTGTTCCTTCACCGAGGTGGGACTGGTAGAGTTCCATGAAATCGAGAATTTGTTCGGAGAACACTTTGATTTCACGCTTCGTCTCATCGGGAAGGATACGATTCTTTCGATACTTTCGATGGGCGAGCTGAACCAGGCGATGACAGCAGTCCCCGATGTCCTCGAGTTCGGCGGCGACACGCAACAGAGACGCAACCCTTAGGGCCCGTTCGCCGGCTAGGCTCTCGGTGGTACAGTGGATCAGGGTCTGAGTGACCTCAAAGGCGAGTTCGTCGCATTTTTCCTCCAACTCCTTAAGTTCACGGATGAGCTTACTTTTGTCTTCCTCAGGATTTTCAAAGACCTCCACAAATCCCTCGAACATGTATCGGGTGATGGCGGCGAGGCGGTTGATTTCTCCCTCGACCAAGGCAAGGTTGAGTTCCCCAGTCTTGGGCAACACGCCGGATCCCTCATAGTGGAGGGCAGCCAAGCTACCGGGTCTGGGTGCCTTTCCATCCTTAGTTTTGGGTTGGACGATGCGTTCGACCAAGCGACCCAAGTGCGGGGTAAAACCGATCAAGAGAACAATGTTCGTTAGGTTGAAGAGCGTATGGAAAAGGGATAGGTGTAGCGGGATATTTTTGTCCACGATCGCCTTTTTTGCTCCTGCAAGATCCTGTTCCGATGGTTCTCCAGTAAAGCCACTGGCAGAGAGATAAGCTGCGGCTTCCTGCTGGGTAACATCCTCGGTGTAAATAGCTCCAGGCATAAGGCCGTCGAGCATGCCAATGAAGGGATAGAAGAGGAGTAACATCCAGCAAACCCCGGCAATATTAAAAATGAAGTGGGCCCGGGCAGCACGTTTCGCATTGAGATTTGCACCGATGGATGCAAGCCAGGCAGTCACCGTTGTACCAATGTTTTCCCCAAGTACGATCGCCGCAGCGATTTCAAAGTTAATCCAGCCATTGATTGCCACAATGATGGTGATCCCCATGGCGGCAGAGGAGGATTGTACGAGGATGGTCAGGAAAACCCCGATCACCAAAAAGATAATGACCGAACCAAACCCATAGCTGTTTAATTGTTCGATCACTCCCTGGATGCTGGCCACCAATTCTTGGTCCCCGGGGTCAGCACTTTTAAGCAGACTTTTAACATCGGGTACTGCATTTTTCAGTTCGCTGAGGCCAAAGAAAAGCAATCCAAAACCTACGAGAAACTCACCCGTGTGCTTGAATTTTGGCTTGCTCATGAATACCAACGGTAAGCCAATCCCAATGATAGGAAGGGCAATTTTGGAGAGGCTGAATTTACCGATAGTAGCAATGATCCACCCAGTCAGAGTGGTACCTAAGTTCGCTCCCATAATCACACCGATGGATTCCATTAGGGTGAGTAACTGGGCATTGACGAAACTTACCACCATCACGGTGGTGGCAGAGGAGGACTGGACCAGGCAGGTCACCAATAGACCGGTGAGCAAGCCAAAGAAGCGGTTCTGTGTCATCGTGGCCATAATGCGACGCATGCCTTCACCGGCTACTTTCTGAATCCCTTCACTCATCACCCGCATGCCGAATAAGAAGATGCCCAGTCCGCCAAGGACATAGAGAAGGCCAACGATAAATTCCCAAGTGGTTACATTTCCCATGATAGTGATCGGTTAGTCGTTAAATTTTGTTTTACAGGTAATTTTTAGTAAGAGGTTGAATCCTTTAGAAAAGAAACTGCATGCGGGCACGAAAACCGCCGACTTCCTCGTCTGCCTGACCCGGTTCCATGAGTTCGTTCATTTCATAGCCAAGCATAAATTTCAGATCATGCCCATCGATGAGGTAGTTGATCCCGATGTAATGCTGTTCAAATTCATTGACCCTTGAATTCGATACATTCGCCCTGCGAATAATTTCTTTTGCACTCACCAAAGCATTAGTTCCTTTTCCTTCGACACTTGAATAGCGGTAGACGAGTTCCCATGCACCAGAATCCCCGCGGTCAATGGCATAGCAGCCCTGGATGGAGTAACCTTCGTGGTCATGATCACCCCCGGCGGTGTCAGCAGTTCCGTTCATATACTCCGCCTCCAATTCGAAGGGGCCTTTGCTAATTCGGGTGAAAAGATTCCAAGCGGTGGTCGAATCATATCCCAAAGTGGTGTTGGAATCATCGTTTTGTTGAACCCCCGCATCCACTCCGAACAGATAACTAAGGTCGTCCACCTCATTTTCAAAACTAATTCTACCAAAATATGAAAACTCATTGGACTCATATCCATAAAGTCCATCATTCAATCCGGAATCCTTGGAATTGTGGTTTTGTCCCGAATTAACAATCGCCGCAGAGGCGGAAAGACCAGAGTCGCCGAGAGAGCCGTTGGCAAAAAGTCCGGTATGACGGGCATTAAATTTGAGTGTCTCGGCAAACTGACGGTTTACTGCGGATCGCTCGATGGTTTTCATCTTGGCGGAGGAAGTGGTCTCTTCCAAACCGAAGGGAACTTTCTTTTGCCCGACATCGAAGCGATAAGCATCCGTTTTGTACCAAATCGAGGCACTCTCAATAAATACTTGGTCGTCGCTATTGGGGGATGCACCAAAGTCGATGACGAGATCTCCTCCCCAATTCTCACCCATTTTGGCATGACCGCCAAGAAAGAGCCGGCGAAAATAAAAGTGATTACGGTCATTATCGTTCGCATCGGATTCCAAACCGTCCCACTGGCCCTGAATACGGCCGGAATACTTGAGTTCAGTAATTTTCTTACTCTTGGGCTTTACTTGAACCTCTTGGCCGTGCACGAAAGCGGCAGCCAAAAGAAGGATCAGACTAGGGATGGTAATTTTCATAAGTCCCGATCCTAGCAAATGATCGTTACATGCCTGGGTCACTCTTGTTACAATTATGTTACAATTATTGGGGTAAGACCTTTTTCGCCAGATTGCGGAAGACGAGGAGGAGGCTAAATTATGAAAGGGTAGGGAGTCGGAAAGAAAAGATAGTTCCTTTTCCCGGCTGACTGCCTGCGGAAATTTCTCCACCGTGTGCCTCGACCACTTCGCGGGCAATGCTTAAGCCCAGTCCCGTGCCCCCGCGTTCACGCGAGCGACCCTTGTCCACGCGGTAAAAGCGTTCGAAGAGTCGTCCCAATTCTTCTTCGGCGATCCCCTGACCATCGTCCTCGATGGAGCAAACCACAAAGAATTCTCCTTTCTCTTTACGAGCCCGGACTTTGATTTCGCTGGCACCATCGGCGTGGAGCACGGCATTGTCGATCAGGTTTTCAACCAGGCTTACCAGTTTATCTGCGTCTCCCATGATCATCAATTCTGAAGCTGGAATATCCAGTGAAAGGGTGGCGTTTAGGTTTTGGCGGGATGCAATCAGATTCTCAGTAGCAGTACGAAAAAGGGCATGGAAATCGAGCTTTTGCAGCCTGAGAGTGGGGGCAGATTCCTCCAGTTTCGCCAGGGTCAGCAGATCCTCAATCAGTGCGTTGAGTCGGCGGGCATTGCGTTGGATTTTCCCTAGGAAGTCTTTTTTCCGGGCTTCCGGAAGATCATCGTAGTCCTCGATCAGGGAGTCGGAAAAACCCTTGATAATGGATACAGGGGTACGCAGTTCATGGGATACATTGGCCACGAAGTCACGCCGGGTTAACTCGTCCTTGTTTTTGGGTTCCCTCGGTTGAGGGCGTGCTGTCGGCCAACTCCGTTTGCCCCGGGATCTTCCTATCTTCCATGCAAGAAGGATGCCTCCGATCCAGGAAATTGCCAGAACGGCGACAAGCCAGGGGGGCAAGCTCATGAGCGGGGGTTGCTCTGATCGATCAGACGGTAACCAACTCCTCGAATGGTTTCGATTTCGAGGCCTGATTGCTCGATTTTCTTGCGTACCCGGCGGATGTGCACATCTACGGTGCGGGTTTCCACTTCGGTATCGAATTTCCAAACTCCGAGAAGCAGGTTGTCGCGGGTCTGTACACGTCCCTTGCGCTTAAGAAAGTAAAGGAGCAGCTTGAATTCGGTAAGGGTAAAGTCAACTTTCTCCCCGGCGATGGAAATGCTATGATCCTCCTCATCGAGCACCAGTTTGCCGGAGAGAATGCGGGAACTCGCTTCCTCAGACTGGTCGGCGATCCGTTTGAGGATGGAGTGTATGCGAAGGGTAAGTTCCTGCACATCAAAAGGTTTCCCGAGGTAGTCATCGGCTCCCTGTTCCAATCCACGGATGCGGTGTTCCACTCCCGACTTGGCGGTCAGCATAATTACGGGCGTTTTCTGTAATAGATTGTCCGACCGGATCATTCGCAGGAGCTGAAACCCATCGAGGTCAGGCATCATCACATCGAGTATGATCAGGTCGGGCATAAAATCCCTGGCCTTACCGAGGGCTTCGAAGGGGTTGTTGGAAAACTTTACCTCAAAGCCAGCCTTGCCGAGTTGGTAGTGAAGCAGATCGGTGAGATCTTCTTCGTCGTCGACAACAAATATACGGATACGGGCGGCCATGAGGATTCCCGAGATTTGAGGGTGCCCGGGCGGACATGGCAAGATAGATTTCTCTACGCTTTAGTTGCCAGACTTGGCAGGCAAGACCGACGCAGAAAATTCTAAGGATTAATCTAACTCCTTACGCAGAGCCGATTTCTTAAACTCGGGAGCATGCCGAACATCCCGGCTGGTCGCCATAAATACAGTTTCCTTGGAAATATTCACGGCATGGTCGCAGACTCTTTCTAGTGATTTGGAAATAAACAGCACTTCGAAAACGGAGGATGTGGTCGTGGGATCCTTTTCCACCAGCGATTGGCAAAACTGATTATTTTCCTTGTGCAATTGATCGACTTCGAGATCACATGTCCAGATTGCCTTGGCTTTATCCTCATCATATTCCACGAAGATGGAGAGGGCATCTTGGATCATTTCCCGGGCAATTTCTCCCATTTTTGGAATTCGATGAAAGTCCGGAGTCGCTGTTTTGCGGGAGCGCCGGGCAATTGCCTTGGCTTCATCGCCAATGCGCTCGATCTCGTGACTGATCTTGATAATGGATACAAGCAGGCGTAGGTCAGAGGCCACAGGAGCGTGGGTAGAGAGGCAAGAGGTCACCTCCTCACTAAGTTCATTTTCCAGTTCGTCAATCTCCTCGTCCTTGGCTCGGACCGCCAAGGCTAGAACAGAGTCTCCTTCCAGCAGGGCTTTGATTGCTCCCTGTACAGAGTCGCTGGCTAGTTGGCCCATTAGCAGGAGCTTGGATTTAAGGTTTTCCAGGTTGTGTTCGAATTGTGTGGTCATGGGTAGGTGGGCATTATCCGAATTTTCCGGATATATAATCTTCCGTTTGTTGCTTGCTTGGATTGAGAAATATTTTTTTGGTCCGGTCGCATTCGATCAGTTTGCCGAGGTAGAAAAAAGCGGTGCGGTCGGATATTCTTCCAGCCTGCTGCATGTTGTGGGTAACAACCACAATGGTATATTCGTGCTTCAGTTCAAGGATCAGTTCCTCCACTCTGCCCGTTGCGACCGGATCTAGGGCGGAGCAGGGTTCGTCCATCAGAATGATTTCGGGTTCGACTGCTAAGGTTCGGGCAATACACAGGCGTTGCTGTTGTCCGCCTGATAGTCCGTAGGCATTCTCATTCAACCGATCCTTCACTTCTTCCCATAGAGCTGCTTTCCTCAGGGACTCCTCCACTTTTTGGTCAACCACCCGCTTGGACTTCACTCCCTGAATCTGTAAACCATAGGCAACATTCTGATAAATGGATTTAGGAAAGGGGTTGGATTTTTGGAAGACCATGCCCACTTTCTTGCGCAGTTCGATCACATCGACACTTTTGTCATGCACATCTACACCGTGGATTTCGATCGATCCCTTGCCGATGCGGGCACCATCGACCAAGTCGTTCATTCGGTTGAGGCAGCGCAGTAGGGTGCTTTTGCCACATCCGGATGGCCCGATGAAAGCCATCACTTCCTTGGGGAAAATATCGAGGGATACATTGTGGATCACCTGGTTGCTTCCGTAAAGAAAGTCGAGGTCGCGGATACGGATTGCGGGGTCTATTGGGTCAACCTCATCGGTTGAAGGACTTCGTTCTGGACTGGTTGTGATTGCTTCTTGCATGACAGATAAGAGAGAAAAGAGGGTTACCAACGGTATTTTTTACGGAGACGGTTGCGTAGGATGATCGAAAGACTGGCCACACCTACCACCAGAAGAAGGAAGACAAAGGCAGTACCGTATTGCATGTCGGCGGTGTATGCATTTTGCGGGATCTTGGCACTGACCACATAAATATGGTAAGGCAATGCCATAACCCCTTGAAAGAAAAAGTCCGTCCAGTGCTCAAGGCCTTCCCACGGAAGATCGGATCGTTTGGCATAGGCGGCTGTAAACATGATCGGTGCCGTTTCCCCGGCTGCCCGGGCTACCCCAAGAATGGAGGAAGTGAGAATGCCGGGCATCGCAAATGGAAGTACACTGGTTTTAATCATGGTCCACTTGGTAGCTCCAAGGGCAAGCGAGCTTTCCCGAAAACCCTGCGGGATGGAACGAAGTGCCTCTTCGCTGGCGGTGATGACTATGGGCAAAACCATGAAGGCGAGGGTGAACCAACCAGCAAGCAGCGAAACATTCCAGTCGAGAAAAATAACAAAAAGCCCGAACCCAAAAAGACCAAAGATGATGGAGGGCACACCGGCGAGGTTTAGAATGGCCAAGCGGACCATCGAGAGAAATTTCCCAGCCTTTCCATATTCCGCCAGAAAGATGGCGCAAAACACACCGAGTACAATGGCGATGCCCATCGCCCCGATCACCAGCAGAAGGGTGCCAATAATTGCCGGGAAAATACCGCCCCCGGAATAAGCATAATCTCTCGATGGCAGGGAGACGGCCATTGCCTGCTTGAAGGGTGCGAGCGATGCCTCCAGGGCTTCCCAATTCTTCAGGTCATGGTCCTGACCGAGGAGAACATTGCGTGCCGCCGAGTAGGCGACAAGGGCCTCGGCGAACCGACCGAATTCCTTTGGTCCTTCGGTTTGAACAAATTCATCGTAGGAAGTTGTTACCTCTGCCCCAAATGCCGCCATAGACTGGTTGTAAGCCTCGGGAATCTTTGCAAGGAACGCAAGGTATGCCTTTTCCACTTCTTCTGCATGAGCAGGGGAGAGGTTTTCGATTTTAGGGTAGTGCGTGGCGCGAAAAAGAGTCACTTTTTCATCCACGAGGGAGAGCCGGCCCCGTTCCTTCTCAAAATGCCCAAGCATAAATTGGGTAACCATGCTGGGCACATCTTCCACCTTGATTTCGAAATCCTCAGCGGTCGTTTTGGGGTCAGCGAGCATTTCCTTCCAAAAGGCAAACTTGTTGGCAGCATTTTCCCGTTCGCGAACCAGAAACTTTTCATCGGCGACGAGTAGGGATTCCATAGCCCATTCGTTTTGTAACCGGGAGATGCGGGTATCCAATTCCTTACGGGCGGAACCGTACTCACTCGACTTGCGAAAATCACCCCATTTGTTGAGAACCTTTTCATCCTTGAGTTTGTAGTAGTTGCTCGAACTTAGCTTAATTTCATCTTCTCCTTCGCCAATAACATGGAGGGTCTGCGGATGTTCGGTTAAAAACTCCCAATTAATCAATCCATCACCCTCAAATACCTTGGAGGATCCTTTGGAGATGATGTCCCAAAAGAGGAACGCGGCACAAAAGAGCACAAAGAAGGTCATACCTCGTAGTAAAACAAACATGATCGATTCCTGTACTCTCTCACGGGTGAGACGGGTAACAAAGGGATGCCTCTTTTCTTTTTCTGGAGTCATGTGATTTAGTAGTTCGCTTTGTAGCGACCGGCAATGGTTTGAGAGAGGAAGTTCACCAACAAGGCAATGAGGAAAAGAGCGATACCTACCATGAACAAAGCCCGGTAGTGGATGCTTCCAAACTCAACTTCGCCCATTTCCTGGGCGATGATTCCAGTCATGGTATGAACTGGTTGTGCAAACACCCCTAAGCCGGAAGTGAAATCGGGTATGGCGATTCGGTTGCCAGCACAAAGAAGCACAACCATGGTTTCCCCGATGACCCGTCCAAAGCCTAGGAGCACCGCAGAGATGATGCCGGTGATGGCGGAAGGGAAAATAACTCTGGCACAGGTCTGCCAACGATTGGCTCCAAGCGAGAGGGACGCATCCCGGAGGGCACGGGGAACATTATTGAGTGAGTCCTCGGCGAGAGTAAAAATAGTTGGGACGGTCATCAAAGCCAGAAGAAAGCCGGCGGTAAGGGAGTTGAGACGCTCGTCCGCAACAAAGCTAACCATTCCTCCAAGCACAGCGATCCCAAAGAAGCCAATCAGCACGGAAGGGATAGCAGAAATGAACTCGATGCAAGGTTTGATAATAGATTGCTCGCGAGCCGTAGCCACCTGATTGACATAGATGGCCGAGCCTACTCCGAAGGGAATGGCCAGGGCGAGAGCGATCATACTTACCAAAAGCGAGCCTGAAAGGAGGGGGAGGACGCCATACCAATCCTGCCGGGCACTATTGGTTACCCAGTCCTTGCCTAAAAGAAAACCACTGAACGCACGATGGAGAGGATAAGGTTCGGCCGGATTCCATTCAGAGAGTCTTTGCTCATAGAGTGGCACGGTGGAAAGGTATTCAGTTAGAGCCGTCTTGACCTTGGTGAAATCTTTATCCGATTCGGGTAGTATAAAGTTTGGATTGTAGCGGTTGAGCAGGGAAGACAACTTTATTTTTTGCTTAGATAGAATCTCAGCGTACTGCTGTTTGGCTGACGCCTGAATTAGTGGGGTAAGGCTGGTGATTTGACCCGCTTCTTTCGTCCCCGATTCGGTCCCAACGATGGGGTTGATCCGTTTGGCCAAGTCCTCTCTTTGATGACGGATGAAATAATTCTGCCACCGGATGAGTTCTTTGTGTGTGAAAAAAGTTCTTTCCTCAAGTTGAGCAACCGTCTCGGGGAAATCCTCCAATGGGAGTCCCTGTTTTAGGGCTTCCTCCTTTACGTCGATCATGTCGCTTTGAGTAAGAAGAAATAGCTTGGTCTCAGCCGCCCATTTTACCACCTTCTTTTCGTAGATAAGCAACAGTTCCTTGGTGTTTTGAAAGTCGCGGGTGAGCTCAAGCATTTGCTTAGTATGTTTCTCTGCACTGGTGCGAGAGGCATCATCGGTGGTTAGGGTTTCCAACGCAGCGGTTTCCTGGGAGAGGATGTTTTCGAGGTAGCGGTAAAGCAGGGTTAGATCGTCGTGCTGCTTGGTTACGACATTGGCGTACTCCATGCCTGATTTTCGGTATCTTTGCAGGTCGTTTCGGTACTGGCCGAAGAACTCAATCCCTTCCTTAAATAGGAACAGGGTGATCAGACCGAGGATGATAATCGAGGTGACAGCGTTACTGGCAAAAAAGATTTTGATCCAGTTTTCTTTCCGTTGGGATGAATTCATGTTCAAGGGTAGGGGAAAAGAATCTACAAGAGGTCTAAAGTTTGAAAGCTTCGGGTGAGTGGTTGGGTTGAGTCATGAAATCAAAATGTATTGTAGCAAAGGCCCTTGATTATTATGTGACGGAATTGCGCCAATTACGTAACAAACCAAGACTTTCGGAGTTTTCATCCGTGAAGCCTCGGAAGTTGCATGGAAAAAGTGGTTCCCTTTCCGGTTTCACTGCTGGCATAGACTCTGCCTCCATGAGCTTCAGTCACATGTTTGACGATACTTAACCCCAGTCCTGTGCCGCCTTTTTCACGGGATCTTCCTTTATCGACGACATAAAAGCGTTCGAAGATTCGCTCCAAATCCTTCTCTGGAATGCCGATACCGTCATCTGCGACCGAACAGATTATATTCTCCCCATTTTCAGATAGGGTAGTGCTTACCCGTACCTCAGAAAAATTCCCAGCATATTTGAAGGCGTTATCGATGAGGTTGCCGATCGCCATCGCCACTTTAATCGCATCAAAGGGAAACCCGTCTTTTTCCTCGACTAAAGAAAACTTCAATTTTCTTGCATCTACATAGGGCTTGTCCTGAAGGTAGAGGTCAATCCCCCTTATCACCTCACTTAATTTATTGTTGGTCGGATGGATGGGTTGCTCGCTACCTTCCAATTCCGAAAGGCTGAGTAAGTCGTCCACTAGGGCTTGCAACCTCAGGGCATTTTTGTGAATTTTACTGAGGAAGGAAGTCCGGTGACTCTCGGAAAGGTCAGGGGTGTCGACCAGGGATTCCGCAAACCCCTTGATCATGGTCACAGGGGTGCGCAGTTCGTGCGAAGCATTGGCTACGAAGTCTTTGCGTAAGCGTTCTGTTCGCTTAATTTCGGTAACTTCGCGAAACAAGAGCAGATATACTTCTCCGGGATTAGTACGAATGGGGGAAAGCAGGGCAGTGGCGATTTCGAAGTCCTTTAAGGTACCATTCCTCCTGTAGGTGAATTCGGCTTTCCCTGGTTGCTTTCCCCGGTTCAACTGGTTGAGTAGTTCTAGGACCTCAAAAGAGTCAATAAATGCTTCCAGCCTACGGCTTTCCATCGCTCTGCCTTGAGAGAAATTTCTTTGGGCGGTGGAATTGGCAAAGGTTATTCTGTGGTCGCGGTCGAGAATAATGGCACCATCCAACATACCTCCAAGGATTTCATTGAAAGCATGATTAGTGCGGTTACTCTCCTTTTCGAGGCTGGCAATGCGTGTGGCATTTTCATCGAGTGTTTTTTGACAAAGTTCTAGTGGGAAGTTTTGATTGAGTAAGATAGGTTTTTCCAAAATGTACGAGTTTCCATCGCGGATGGAGGCGGCAAATTCTCGGATCAGCCGCCGGCTGTACCTCTCCTGAATCCAAAAGTACAGGGCCAAGCCCCCTAGAGAAAGCACTAGCACCTCAATCATGTTTAGAAGAGAGGGAAGAGGAGGAGTTAGTCAATCACCAGTTTGTAGCCAACGCCACGCACGGTTTTGATCATATCGCCCTTATCTCCGAGTTTGCCCCGTAGGCGACCCACATGGTTGTCCACTGTGCGGGTCTCAATGTCTGAGTCATAGTTCCAAACATTGACTAGGAGATTTTCCCGGCTTTGTACCCGGCCAATTCTCTCCATCATTAGATGAAGAAGGCGAAATTCCGTATGGGTGAGATCAACTAGTTTTTCCTCGATGAAGACCTCGTGGCTTTCTGGGTCGAGCACGATTCCACCGCCCTCGAGTTTGCCAGACATGGCGAGTTTTTTCTTGAGCGTACGGGCGAGGATCGCCTTGGATCGGGCGATCAGTTCACGGTTATCAAAGGGTTTGGTCAGGTAGTCGTCGGCACCGCGTTCAAATCCTTTGACCCTCTCGTCTGCATCGCTTCGGGCGGTGAGAAAGAGGATGGGCACATCTCGGAGTTGTGAGTCCACCTTGAGCATGCTACAGAGGCGCAATCCGTCCAATTCCGGCATCATCACATCGAGTATGATCAAGTCGGGAAGAAAATCACGGGCATGCCCGATGGCCTCAAGAGGATTGGAAAGAGAACTGGTCCGAAAACCCTCCTTTTGCATTTGAAACTCAATCAGTTCGCAAAGATCGGGCTCGTCATCAATTACTAGGATCGAGTGTTTGGGTGGGGTAAAGGTGGAGGATTCACTCATGATTTTAAAGCGTTTAATGGAGATGGGACTCTCTTACTTTACATCGTCAATGTAACAACTTTGCGCCAAGCATCGAAAAGTTATGTTATTTTCTGCCTAAGCGGATCAAGCCCGAGGATCTACTCCGGAGATATCCACCCCCTTTTTATAAGTCCAAAAAATAAATTTGTTGCACTCTTGTTGCACTGATTTGTTCAAATGCGGGAAGGGGTAAGTTATTGTAAGAATGTTCTTCTAAAGAACAGTTTGTTTGTTTCAGTTACCAATTATTCAATTAAAACTGCAACTCCTCGAGGGTTGCAGTTTTTTTTGGCAAGAGATGGGCACTTAAGCCGCTGCTTCAAGGTGGCTTGTTTGAGCCAGTAGCTTGTCCCGCCTCTTCTGTGCTGTTGAAATGTTAAGGTTGTGAACAGCTTGTTCTGCCCGAAGATTCTTGAGGAATGTGTTGTAAGTTAACAAACTCATTTCCCCGTCCATCGTTTCAACGATGCAGGTATGGGATTCCACCCAATCCCCGCTATTTAGGTAGTGGACTTCTTCAATCATTCGATCAGAGGCAACATGAATATGTCCGCAAATCATTCCTTGGCACTTAAACTTTCGGGCCATTTCTGCCAGGCTTTCCTCGTAGCGATGCACATGATTGACCGCTCCTTTGACCTTTGCTTTGGCCCAGGCACTCAGGGAAAAAGGCTTTTTTCCCCGTAGCTTGCGGTACCGGTTATAAATCCGGTTGAATCGCATCAAGTTGTCGTACCCGATCGAACCCACCCGGGCAATCCACTTTCTTTTAGTGGAAAAGGAATCGAAGCAATCCCCGTGAAGAACAAGGTATTTCCGGTCTATTCCCTGAAAGATAAAATGCTCTTCGATGCGGATTTTTTCAAAGGCGAAGGGCAGGATATTGCAGAGGAAATCATCATGGTTTCCACGAAGGTAGATTACCCGGGTCTTTCTTTTTTCAACCATTTTTAAAATTAGCCGAATACATCGGGTGTGTTCTTTTTTCCATCCACCCGCTCTTTTGAGAGCCCATCCATCTATAAAGTCCCCATTAAGCACAAGGGTTTTGCAGTGAACATGGGCAAGGAAGTGATTCAGTTTCTTGATCCCAGTTTCCCGCATGCCCAAGTGGGTATCGGAAAGAAAGATTGTTCGGTATGTGAGCTTGGTCTTTTTTTTCGGCATTATGCAGGTGCCCGGACACATTCTGCTGGTGTAATCTGGTAATTCGAACAATGAGGGCTCTCCATCGAGGCCTCGACTAAGTCGCGGTGAAACTTGGCCACGATTTTATTCCAGTCTGCCCTCTTGGTAGATTCACGGGCCTTCCGACTCATTATGGCTTGGTTTATCCCAGACATTCCCAGTGCAAGATTGAGGTTTTCTTTGAGAGAATCCTGATCACCAAGCGGGGATAGAAAACCATTCTTCCCATGTTCGATATATTCAGATGGTGCCGCATAATCGTAAGCAATCACGGGTAGTCCGGAGGTGAGTGCCTCGGTTACCACATTCCCAAAGGTTTCGGTAGTGCTTGGAAAGACGAACAGATCTGCGGATGCATAGTGCTCGGCGAGAGAGATTTTATTGAGACATCCAGGGAAGAGAAGTCGGGGGTACTTTCGGGTTAGTCTTTCTTTTTCAGGGCCGTCCCCAACAATAATTCCTGCAGTTGCTTTACCCTCCTCGATCATTTGATCAAAAAGTTTACATGCCAAATCGAGATTTTTTTCCGCAGCCACTCGGGATACACAGAGGAGTACGCGGTCGAGCTCACCTGCACTCCACCTTTTTCGGAGTGATTCGGATCGCCTGCGAGGTGAGAAGAGCTCTCGGTTCACACCACGGCTAAGCATACGAAGATTTCGATACCCCTTACTTTCCAGCTCTTCGATCATCCAGTCTGTCGGAGCAAAGGTGGCAAGAGTACGATTGTGAAACCACCGAAGGTAGGAGTCGATCAGTGGCTTTAAAAATGAAATCTTGTAGTGTTTGAGATAGAGATCAAAATTGGTGTGAAAGCCTGAAACTACCGGGATTTCCATTTTTCCAGCCACTCGCAGGGCTGAAAATCCTGCCGGCCCTTCCGTTGCGAGATAGATCACATCCGGGCGTTGGGCTTCCCACCTCGCTCTCAATAACTTGGAGCAGGGCAGTCCAAACCTGAGTTGGGGGTAGTTGGGGATCGGGCGGGCCGGTAAATCGACCTCGCTCCATGGCTCATCCTCTTTTCCAATAGAATCCCGTGCGGGTCGAAGTACCTCGACTTGCGAACCCTGCTCACATAACCCCCGGGCAAGGTGGGCCAATGTGAAAGACACTCCATTGACTTCCGGGGGGAAGGTTTCGGTGAGTAAACTGATTCTCAATGCTTTCCGGATTCCGTCCTTCATAGGTATAGTTTACCCTTATCACTTAGCGTTTTCTCATCTCTTAGGTAACAATTTTGCACCAAAAAAAGGGTCGCCTCCGAAGAGGCGACCCTTGTATAAAACAAACAAACGGAGATCGCCTTACTTAACCGGTACGAAACCAGTGCTTGCTACGATCTTTTGACCGGGTGCGGTCAAGGCGAAGTCGAGAAACTTCTTGGCGGCACCGGTCGGTGCACCATTGGTGAAGCAGTTCAACCCACGTGCAAGCTTGTAGGAACCATCATTGGCAGTTTTGGCAGATGGAAGAACTCCATCCACGGCGATTACCTTGATTCCCTTGGCTCCGACGTAGGCCAATCCAACATAACCGATGCCATTTGGATTGTTGGCTACTTCGGTAGCGATTTGTTCGTTACCAGCCATTTTTTGTGTGGCGGAACCATAATCGCGCTTGGCCATAGCAAACTCCTGGAAGAATGCATAGGTTCCAGAGGATGTGTTACGGGTATAACCGGAGATACCTCCGCTCTTTCCACCCACAGCACTCCAGTTGGTCACATCACCAGTGAAGATACGCTCCACATCCTTGAGGGACAAACTGGAGAGTGGATTGGATTCATTTACGATCACAGCAACTGCATCGTTGGCCACCACAGTCTTTACCAAACGTACGCCATTGGCACCAGCTGCTGCCTTCTCCTTACCCTTAAGCTCACGGCTGGACATTCCGATGTGGGCAGTTCCGTCAATAATAGCG
>JAQCIX010000222.1 GCA_027593365.1 Verrucomicrobiota bacterium | reverse complement strand
GACCAACCAATAACCTTGCGTACAAAGGCATTGCGGTTCGTTTGGACGAAGGAACCGGTGGTGTATCCAAGGGAAACCTATGGTCTGCTTTTGAACACGATACTTTACGGGTCGCTGGCGTATGGCAGGGCTCAGGATTCATTGACTGGCAGGGAATCAATTTTGATGGGCAGCATGTGATCCGCCCAAGAACGGTTGGCTCCCCCTTACTGGAGTGTGCCGATGGTCCGGGCTGGGCAAATCCACAAACCGGGAAATTTGATGACCAAAGAATCACAGGACTGGATGGAAACCGCTATGGTCCCCTGCCCCGCGAATGGTGCAAATTTTTGGGGCTCTATAAGCACGCCGAAAAATCGGTTTATTCCTATCTAATTGGTGAAGTGAAGGTACTGGAAACCCATGCACTTGGAAGCAGCCAAACCTTTGTCCGACACTTAAGAATTGGCAAAAGCTCAAAACCGCTGGCTTTTCGTACCCCTGGTCAAAAGATTCTGCTCAACCACACGCTTGAGCATAAAAAGCTGGGAGCAAACGAGTACATTGTTTCGGTTAATCCAGAAAACACCCCACTCGATCTTGTCATTCTGGCGGATCCCAAAGATGGGGAAGAACTTCCCCAAACAGTTAAATTCGAAGATCTCACCCAAGGTGGGCCCAGCCAATGGAACGAAAAGATCTCCACCCAAGTGATACTGGGTAATCAGCCCGGTGCTTTTCAAAGCGATGAATACAGCCTACCCATTGAGAATCCATGGGAGAGCAGATTACGGGCAAGTGGTATTGATTTCTCTCCAGATGGGAAGAGTGCCTATCTTTGCTTTTGGGATGGGGATGTCTGGAAAGTGGATGGCATAGCCGATGAATCCCGCAACTCGGTGGAGTGGAAAAGAATTGCTGCCGGATTATTTCAACCGTTGGGCATCAAAATCAGGAATGGAGAAATCTTTGTTTCCTGCCGGGATCAAATTGTTCGCCTGGTTGATTTAAACGGGGATGAAGAAACTGATTTTTACGAAGCATTTAATTCAGACCATCAGGTGACGGAGCATTTCCATGAATTTGCCATGGGCTTGCAGACGGATGAGCAGGGGAATTTTTATTACGCCAAGAGTGCGAGACATGCACGCCCTCAGCTCATTCCTCATCATGGCACTCTCATCAAAGTAATGGCGGATGGATCAAGCAGCGAGGTGCTCGCTCATGGATTCCGGGCCGCCAATGGAGTGTGCCGCAATCCGGATGGTACCTTTTTTGTGACAGATCAGGAGGGTCATTGGAATCCACAAAACCGGATCAATCATGTGGTTCCGGGCAAAGGGAAGTTTTATGGGAACATGTATAGTTATGGAGCTCCGAAAGATTCCTCAGATTCAGCCATGGAGCAACCCCTCTGCTGGGCACACAAAAGGTTTGACCGTTCACCCGCTGAACTTCTCTGGGTGGAAAGTCCAAACTGGGGCGAACTCGATGGAAAACTGCTTCACCTTTCCTACGGACAAGGACGGGTGGAGGTGGTTCCTCATGAAAATCTCAACGGACAAGTACAGGGAGGGATGGTCCGTCTACCTATCGCCGATTTCCCCACCGGAATCATGCGGGGCCGTTTTCATCCTCAAAACAAACATCTCTACCTGTGCGGGATGTCAGCCTGGGCATCCTCTCAACCTCGTCCCGGCGGGTTCTATCGATTGCGGGCAACGGGTAAGCCCATGCACTTACCTGTATCGATGCGGGCCTTGAAAAAAGCAGTGGAAATTACTTTTTCAGACCCAATATCCAGTAACAGCAATCCTCAAGCAAAAGTAAGCAGCTGGGCTCTCCAAAGAACAAAAAACTATGGCTCACCTAAGTTTGATGAAAAAGAGCTCACAGTCTCGAACACCTCCCTATCAGAAGATGGCAAGATACTGAGGATTGAAATCCCGGATATCGCACCCTGTTGGCAAATGTCTATCCGCTATGAATTCCTTGGAGAAAACGGTAAAAAAATTGCCGGTGAAATACAAAATACCATTCATTCGTTGGGAGATTCTTAATTAATGAAGGCTTTTTTCTGCATCGCCTTTCTTTTGAACTTTGTGGCAGTTGCGGATACCAGAGCTAACCACACACCCTTGTGGCTGGCCAAGACGATGGTGGATGAGCCCGTTCTTTTTATTGGAGAGGAAGGCAACCGCAGTGGCCGCCTCATTTTCACCCCAACCTCCATGCCTGTCCTAACTCGGGCAGGAGACTCATTTGTTTACGAAGCGGGGAAAGATTACACCTGGAAAAAAGGCAGTCGTACAATCAGACTGACGGCTCATTCCAGAATTCCATCCAAGACACCACAGGAGATGAGACCTGGACCTGGCAAGCCAAGGAGCCTGGGTGGTGTCTTGCACGGTGAAGGCAGGTTTTTTCATGACCTGCAAACCTTGGTGAGTTATTCCCATAACCAATCGTGGCCTGATTTGGTACAACCGGTTTCAGCCACCCTACCCCGCTCATTAGAAAAATTAAATTCTTCCCCATCCTTTCAAGTGGTAGCACTCGGAGACAGCATCACTGAGGGATACAATGCCTCCGGATTTGCCAAGACTCAGGCACCTCGTAACCAACCGGCATATGCAGAAGGATTTGCC
>JAQCIX010000221.1 GCA_027593365.1 Verrucomicrobiota bacterium | reverse complement strand
GCGTCACAGCCTCCTGCCTGTAAGCATTCGCCATGATGAAGGTAACATCCGGTCTAAATTTGATCAGTTCTTTATTAGCCAAGTACTCTTCACCCAGTTCGATGGATTTTTCACGATGCTTTACTGTATTTGCGGATGCAAATGCAGCGTAGATAAAGTTTTCTACCATCTCATGTTTTGGGAAATCTTTATACAACCAGTAAAAAGCCCAGAAGGATTCCCATTCTCGTTTACATGCCTGAAAGTTATCCGCCTTCCTCCACCTCAAAACAGAGGTAAAAGAGGGGGTGTTTTTGGCTAACTTGAGGTGGCTACGTGCACTCGTCGCTTTCATAGCCAAATCATTAATTCTGTTCTTCAGTGAGGTAACCCGCTGAGGAGGAAGCCTTCTGCCTTGGGCATCAATGAAGGTTTGAATCTGTTCGATGTCATAAGAGATTTGTTTCTCTCTAGCGGTGTAAAAGGTGACAATTTCTTCCGTGGTCATAGTAAGAGCAAAAAGCAAAGAGGCTTCAACATGACGGTCCTTTTCTTTGAGTAACTCAGCTCCCTGCATCAGGTTGACATTTAAACGGAGATCAAAACGGGCAGGAGTGTCTCCAGATAACCTGGGCAACAAAGGAAAGATCTCATCCACTCTTTTCTCCTGAACGAACATTTCCACCATACAGGAAACTGCATAGGCTGCCCGATCCTCATCTTTGGCAAGATCAGCAAACTTGAGAAGCTCGCTAAAAGCTTTTTCTCCCATCCTCCAGTTTTGTTTGATATGATAGCACTGAGCTCTTCCATAATACAGGTTCATCAGCTCGCTTCTTTTGAGAATCTTTTTCTTAAAAGGTTTGTCTTCATCCAACAATTCCTCGATCACATCAGCTGCCTCGTCCCATTTTTGTAAGGCACGGAGACAAGTGGTCCTTTGCTGCATGGCAGCAACCGCATTTTCGTTTTCTGGATATTTATCAACGAATTTGGCAAAGGCATCGGCCGCTTTTTGCATATTGGCCAAGTCCCCCGTTTTACCAAAATTTTGGAGATACCCTACCCCGCGGACAAATCCAAATTGCTCCAGAATCTTTTCTACCTCTGGATTTCCCTCCCCAGCAAAACGGATTTCCAGCTGGTCAAGATAGGGTGCAGCGGTAGCATAATCTCCAGCACCGATGAGCTCCTGGGCCTCACTCATTACCTGCCTCATTGGCATATCAGCCGGATTCTGCCCGTAGGAATACTGGTTGAAAAGAGCTAAGAATAAAATGCAGGGGAGCAGTTGCTTGAACATAGGATACATCAAGAGAGTTAGGGTATTATTCGGATAAAAGACAGACGGCATACTACTCGCAAGCCTTTTCTGATAATTCAATTCTGGGCAGTCTCTGGAAATGTTTTATCTCAAATTAAGGAAACTGTTTTAGATAAATATTTGGATCATTCTTTCTTTTCTCGATCCTTTTGCTTGCCATACTTTCCACCCTATTTCCTATTCTGAACCTTTTACAGATGGATCTTTCCAAAATATACCAAAGTCGGTTCAGCCATACTCTCCAATTTCTTTTCGCAGGTTGGTTCTTCGGATTGATTAGCTGTTCTCAGCCTACGAATGTAGAGACTGCTTTGGAGGATCAGGTTCTTCATTTCGGATTGGGGGCCGAACCTCAGCACTTAGATCCTCACTTAGCTACAAGTGTAGCGGCTCACAATGTTTTAACAGCCCTTTTGGAAGGACTCGTTTCAGAGGATCCCGAAACCCTTCAACCAAGACCAGGTGTGGCTCAATCCTGGTCCATTTCTGACGATGGGTTGATCTACACTTTTAATCTTCGAAAAGATGCTCGGTGGAGCAATGGTGATTCGGTGACTGCGGGTGACTTCATTTATTCGTTTCGGCGCATTCTCAATCCAAACTTTGGAGCCAAGTATGCCTCGATGCTGTACCCTTTGCAAAACGCTGCCATCTACCATCAGGGCCTTACATCATGGGAGGATGCACAGGTGGGTGCCGAAGCCATCAATCCATACACCCTTCAATTGACGCTGGAAAATCCAGTGCCTTATTTTCTCCAATTACTCAATCACTTCTCTTGGTTCCCTGTTCATCCACCCACTATCGAAAAATTTGGTGCTTTTGAAAAGATTGGTACTTCTTGGACCAAATCAGGGAATTTTGTGGGAAATGGTCCCTTCACTCTCTTCAATCATCAAATCAATTCGGTTATCGAAGTCAGAAAAAACCGAAGCTACTGGGATGAAAAAACGGTCCGTCTAAATGGGATTCGCTTCTACCCGATCGAAGCGGTGTATACAGAAGAACGTGCCTATAGAACCGGTTTTCTTCACTTAACCCAGAGTGTTTCTGCAGATCGAATTGATTTTCTGAAAGATAAATATTCCAATGAACTTCATTTTGAACCTTATCTTGGCACTTATTTTTACCGTTTTAACCTCAAATCCCCTCCCTTCGATGACTTACGCGTCCGGCAGGCCTTCTCCCTTGCCATCGATCGGCAAAGACTGGTCGACAAAGTGCTCAAAGGGGGTCAGGCACCGGCAACCAGTTTCACTCCTCCAGGAACAGGTGGCTTTTATCCAAAATCCAATTTTCAATATGATCCCTCAACCGCACAGACACTTCTCCAGTCATATCTAAAGGAAAAAGGTCTAGATAAGCTCCCGCCCATCGA
>JAQCIX010000023.1 GCA_027593365.1 Verrucomicrobiota bacterium | reverse complement strand
TAGAAGAGCCAAATGCAGGTTCTGTTTTTGTTGTCGATGGTTTGGGGGTTCAGGGCTTACCTGCCAACCTGTATCGTGGAAAATAAGTCTGGATTTTGATATTTGGAATACATTTGAAATATCAAATTAAAGATCCTAGATAGTTTGAATATGTCCTACTTGTTAGAAAATAAAGTTTCTTTAATTACGGGAAGTACCCGAGGTTTGGGTTTGGGAATCGCGGAATGTTTAGCGGATGGAGGATCAAAAATAGCCCTAAACTACCACGGTAATCGAGAAGTGGCTGAGCAAGCTAGAGAAAAACTTCAGGCAAAAGGGGCTCATGTCATGCTGATTCGAGCGGATGTGACCGATAAGTTCCAAGTATCCTCTATGGTAGAAGCAGTTGAGGAAAAGTGGGGATCCGTCGATATTTTGGTGCCCAATGCCACAGGTCCCCAGCCTCAAAAACCGATTGAGGAATACGACGCAGATTTTTACCGGGAAATGTATGAGTTTTTTGTGTTGAGCCCATTCTTATTAACCCAATCCGCTCTTCCTGGAATGAAGAAGAGAAAGTGGGGTCGAATTATAAATATAACCAGCGAAGTCTATCATGCATCTGTCCCTCAGTTTACTGCATATGTGGCGGCCAAGGGTGGTCAAATTGGGTGGAGTCGAAGCCTGTCTGTAGAGTTGGCATCCTCTGGAATTACTGTAAACACCGTTGCTCCAGGATGGATTCCCACGGATCGTCACATCAATGATCCTCAGGAAGACAAGGATGCCTATTTACATACCATTCCTATGGGTAGATGGGGAACTGCGGAAGATGTTGGATCAGCGGTCCGCTTTTTTGCCTCTGACGAAGCCGGATTCATAACAGGGCAAACCCTCTGTGTGAATGGCGGACGGACACCTTGGTAGAACTGATAACTGATTATCTCAAACATAAATTTTATTAATCATCATGAAAAAGGCCCTATTATTCTCTATTCTTCCTTTCCTTCTATCTCTTATACTCGGATGTGGAGATGCCAACCAATCCGGCGATAGCAAACCAACCGATGCTCCCTCTTTCGCCTATGTAACCAACGGCATCGATCCATTTTGGGATCTTTGTGCGGCTGGGGTAAGAATCGCAGAAAAAGAGTTCGAGGTTTCTTGTGAAGTTCTCATGCCACCAAAGGGTGTGGTCGACCAAAAGAGAATGATGGAGGCACTTTTAGCCAAAGGTATCGACGGCGTGGCGGTGAGTCCAATTGATGCTGACAACCAGACCCCTTTTCTGAATGAAGTTGCGACCAACACCATATTAATTACTCAGGATGCAGATGCTCCCAAAAGTAATCGCTTATGTTACATCGGAACAAACAATTACAAGGCGGGTCGAGCTCTTGGAGAACTCGTCAAGTCGGCCATTCCGGATGGAGGGGAAGTGATGATTTTTGTCGGTCGTCTAGAGCAACTCAATGCTCGTCAACGTAGACAAGGAGTTATTGACGAACTATTAAACCGACCCATGCAGGAACTGGACCAAGTGAAGTTTGATTCTGTGGATGCAACCAACCTAACCAGTGATTCTTCCAAATACATTGTTTTGGATACGAGGACGGATAATTTTGATAAAGCCAAAGCTAAGAGTAATGCCGAGGATTCCATGACGAAATACAAGGACCTGAAGTGCATGGTTGGTTTATTTGCTTACAACCCGCCCGCCTGTATCGATGCCATCAAAGAGGCAAACAAACTGGGGCAAATTAAAGTTTGTGGTTTTGATGAACAGGATGCCTTACTCCAGGCAATTGCTGAAGGGCATGCCCATGGGACGATTAGCCAGCAACCTTGGGAATATGGTTATGAATCCATTAAAATGTTGAAGTCTATTTACGAGGGAAATTCAGTTCCGAGTAAGTATTTCGAGCTTCCATTCCTAGTAGTCGATCAATCCAATATTGATACTTTTTGGGCAAAGAAGAAGGAAATGGCTGAACTCGGAAAGCAAAATTAGGAATGGTTGATCAGATTCCTCCAGTGCTCGAGGTTTCGGGCCTGAAAAAAAGTTTTCCTGGCGTACTCGCCTTAGGTGGTGTCTCCCTGAAATTAGAAAAAGGCGAGGTCCTCGCCCTGATTGGAGAGAATGGAGCTGGTAAGAGTACCCTTATGAAAATACTTGCAGGTGTTCAGCCTGCAGATGAGGGGAAATTTTGCGTGGATGGCAAAGATGTCGTATTTCGCAATGTCAATGATGCCATGAATCAGGGAATTGCTCTGATTCATCAGGAGTTGAATTTATGCGGTAACCTGGATCTTGCCTCGAATATTTTTCTTGGCCGGGAGCCGAAGAAGTTTGGATTTATTGACCAGGTGCAAATGACGGAGCAAGCCAAGGAATATCTCTCTCAAGTAGGGCTCGACATGCCGGTGAATACGCTTGCTGGATCTCTACCCATAGGGAAACAACAACTCGTTGAAATTGCCAAAGCCTTATCGAGTGACGCACGGGTTTTGATCATGGATGAGCCCACGAGCAGTCTGTCTCAAAAAGAAACTGAAACTTTATTTGATGTGGTTATGAACCTTCGTGACCGAGGGATTAGTGTCATTTATATTTCCCACCGATTGGGTGAGGTGATCCGTCTGGCAGATCGGGTCACTGTTTTTCGTGACGGGGAAAATGCAGGGGATTTATCCAAGGATGAGATCAATCACAACAATATGGTTCGCTTGATGGTGGGCAGGGAACTAAGTGAGTTTTTCGATCGGACGATCCACAATCCAGGCAAAAGAGTGCTGTCCCTCAAAAAATTTTGCTCCCCAAGCTATCCCAATAATCCAATATCCTTGGATATTCATGCTGGAGAAATTGTAGGAATTGCTGGCTTGGTGGGAGCAGGGAGAACCGAGCTTTTGCAGACGATTTTTGGAGTGACGCCATCTGTAGGTGGCACCCTAGAGATTGAAGGAACCGAATCCATAATATCCAATCCTAAAGGAGCGATCGCTTCGGGAATCGCTTTGGTTCCGGAGGATCGGAAACAACATGGATTGGTACTGCCTATGTCTGTCCGTGAAAACTCTTCCTTACCTTCGCTTCAAAGAGAATCTTCGCGTGGGTGGATTAATCCAATATCCGAAGAAAAGGGCACCCTAGAAGCCATTGATTCTCTAAAGATTAAGACACCAAGCCCCGAACAGGTTGCCCAGTTTTTGTCGGGAGGTAACCAGCAAAAAATCGTTTTGGGTAAGTGGTTGGCCATGAATCCTAAGTTATTGATGCTAGATGAGCCTACCCGTGGGATCGATATCGGAGCAAAGCGCGAAATCTACAAGCTCATGGAAAACTTGGCTGGTCAAGGTATGGCCATTCTTTTTGTTTCAAGTGAGATGGAAGAAGTTTTGGGTATGGCAGATCGTGCCTATGTCATGCACGAGGGCAAGATATCCGGCGAACTTTCGAGGGATCAACTTTCAGAGGAGTCTATTATGAACCTAGCCACGGGTAATCCTTTGGCTGCATAGAAAAAATTGATGAAAAAAAATATACTGGGAATTTTTATTCTTTTGGTCGCTATTTTTGTGATTACCGCAATGGTGAACCCAAAATTTCTCAACGCATACAACATGCAAAACCTCATTAAATGGTCGAGTTTGTATGCGGTGATGAGTCTGGGAGTTGCCTTTGTTATCATAACAGGAGGAATTGACCTTTCCATCGGGTCCGTGGTTGGTTTGGTCGCTGTGGTCTTATCCGTTTGTTTGAAACTGGAAGGGATGGATCCATGGACCGCGATCGGGGTTACTCTTTCTATCTCTCTCCTTATTGGGTTAATTCATGGCTTGTTAATTACCAAGGCAAAGGTTCAACCCTTTGTGGTTACTCTATGCGGATTGTTGGTGTATCGAAGTATGGGTAGATGGATTACGGATAATCAATCGATCGGACCTATGCCGATGGAGGGTGACGCCGGTTATGCAAATGTGGAACAAATTCAGGGTCTTGATTTTATTTTCAGTGGAAAAATTGCGATGGGTTCATTTAATTTACCCACGCCTTTTATTTTTCTTTTAGTCCTATCTATTGCAGCAGCAGTTTTTCTGAGAAAAACAATCTGGGGAAGATATCTTTTTGCCCTTGGAAATAATGAAGAGGGAACGAGATATAGCGGGATTGATACCGACCGGATGAAAATCCTTGCCTATGTGCTATGTTCATTCTTCGCAGGCATAGCAGGGATTCTTTTTGCCTTCGAACTCGACTCGGTCCAACCCGCTCAAACCGGAGAATTTTACGAACTCTATGCGATCGCAGCTGCTGTTTTGGGAGGATGCAGTTTAAGAGGAGGCGAGGGGTCGGTTCTCGGAGTGGTCATTGCCGCGGCTGTGATTCGACTCATTTATAATTCAATCAACATGGTGGGGATCTCCACTCATTTGGAATTTGGGATCCTTGGTGTGGTCATTCTGCTTGGGGTGATTGGCGATGAGTTGCTCAAGAAAAATATTAATCGGAAGCAGGCGGCTGGCTCAACTTAATGTTTTTGATCCAAGTGGCCTAGGTCACGATCGGGGCAAAGGAGGTCCCGTATTCGTTTTTTAAGTTCCTTGGCCTGAGGGAATCCTCCATCTTTTTTTCTACACCAAATCAGGGAGTCTCCCAACCAAACCTCAAAAAGCCCAGGTTCTTGAACGGCAGGTTCCAATGAAACTGCACTTAGATCTCCAGTGAATGTGGACAGAATTTCCTGAGCAATCCAGGTGGATCGAAGCATCCAACCACAAGCAGGGCAGTAAAGAATACGAATTTTCGGATTGGTAAGATGATTGGGGAGATTGGACTCGGTCATCTTTCCTTGCTAATGGAGTTCGAGGAGCTTCGGCAAGATTGGATTCATTCCAGTTGCCAAGGACAATGAGGTGCTTTTGAAAGTTAGGGATGAATTTTATAGGAATTGATGTTGGCACCTCCTCTATTAAAGCCCTCTTGGTCAGCCCTTCCGGCGAAGTCCTGGCCTCGAGTAATCCCCAGTATCCTTTCCAAACACCTGCTCCTCTTTTTGCAGAGACGGACCCGGAAGTATGGTGGCAAGCAACCTGTGTGGCGTTGCGAGAATTACTTGCCGAGCATAAAGCCGAAAGTATAGGAGGGGTCGGGTTAACCGGGCAGATGCACGGATTGGTCCTGCTGGATGAGAAGGGTAAGCCTCTTCGCCCCTGTATTATGTGGAATGACCAGCGCTCCTATCAAGAATGTGCAGAGATGACGGAAATAATTGGTGAGTCCGAAGTGCTCCGCATTACTGGAAATCCAATTTTAGCTGGTTTTACGGCGCCCAAATTAAGGTGGGTTGAAAAAAATGAACCCGAAATCTTTTCCAGAATTGCCAAGGTTCTTTTACCTAAGGACTTTATTCGATACCGATTAACAGGTGAGTTTTTCTCCGATGTATCAGATGCGTCGGGTACTTCCATGCTTAATGTAGGCAAAAGGCAGTGGTCAGAAGAAATCCTCTCTGCGATGGGGTGGCCCAGTCGGTGGTTGCCTGAAGTGACGGAGTCCACCGTAGCTTCCGCCAAAGTTTCTTCAGCGGCTAGCTCCTCTACTGGGTTGACCACGGGCACTCCAGTAATCGCGGGCGGTGGCGACCAGGCGGCACAAGCGGTAGGTTGTGGGATTGTTAATCAGGGTATGGTTTCAGCTACCTTGGGCACAAGTGGGGTTGTGTTCGCACAAAGCGATGAATACCGGGTTGAACCCGAGGGGAAGTTGCATGCTTTCTGTCATGCTGTCCCAGGTAAGTGGCATTTAATGGGGGTCATGTTATCCGCAGCTGGATCTTTTCAATGGTTTAAGAATGAATTGGGTGGTGAAGAACAGAAGAGAGAAGAGAACGGGGAGGGGAATGCCTATGACTTTTTGACTGCAGCAGCAGCTGAGGTAAAACCTGGCTGTGAAGGCTTGGTCTTTCTTCCCTATCTTTCCGGGGAGCGAACCCCTTATCCTGATCCACATGCTAGGGGAGCTTTTGTAGGATTGACGCTCAGGCATGGTAAATCTCACCTCACCCGTGCGGTTCTGGAAGGAGTTAGTTTTGGGCTCAAGGATTCGCTTTCCTTGATGCAGGCTCTGGGTGTTCAACCAAAGAAGGTGATCCTTTCCGGAGGCGGAGCAAGATCCAGCCTATGGAAGCAGATGCTGGCCGATGTGTTTGAAACTCGATGTTCTTTGGTCAATGCAACCGAAGGAGCCGCCTATGGAGCGGCACTCCTAGGGGCTGTGGGGTGTGGTGTTCATTCTAGTGTAGAGGAAGCGTCCAAGGTTTGGATTAGGGAAACGGAACAGGTCGACATCGGTCCAGACTGTGCTCCGTACCAAAAAAACTATCAAATCTACCAAGATCTTTATCCTGCCCTCAAGTCGTCCTTTCGTAATCTCTCATCGGATTAAATAATGGGTATGGAAAGTATGTCAGCCGGTCAGGTTTATGAATCAGACCGATCCCTTGGAGAATACTTACTTTTTCATTACGGTTCGGACGAGCAACAATTTCCTTGGGAAAACGGGCCCAAAGACGCCCTGCATTTTCCGACGCGGAGTGTATTGGAATTAGTGGACCAGGATTCTGAAATTAGCTCGGCCTTGGATCTTGGTTGTGCAGTCGGGAGGAGCAGCTTTGTGCTCGCCGAATTTTCCAAGAGGGTTTTGGGCATTGATTATTCAAAATCCTTCATTGGTGCAGCCCAAACTATTTTAGAGGAGGGTAGGTTGGATTATCAGTTTCATGAAGAAGGCACTCACTGGGTATCCAGTTCTGCTTGGATGAATCAACCACCTGATCACATTTCTTTTGAGGTAGGGGATGCCTGTGAATTGCGTTCCGATATAGGTGAGTTTGATCTTGTGCATGCGGCAAACCTTCTATGTCGTTTGCCAGATCCCATGGCTTTGCTTTCCAGATTGCCCGAATTGGTTCAACCGGGTGGTCAATTGCTTTTAACTACTCCTCTTACCTGGTTGGAGGATTTTACTCCCCGAGAAAAATGGTTAGGGGATGGCGATTCTGCATCTGCTTTAAAGAATATCCTTCAAGATTCCTTTGATTTAGAAGTGGAAAAAAACCTGCCATTTCTTATTCGTGAACACCGACGAAAATTTCAATACTCCGTTGCTCTGGGCATGAGATGGCGAAGAAAAATGACTCGATGAACAAAATTGAATTCATCCATTCTCTTGAATCTCAGGAAGCACCGTCCTCCACTTGGAGTGATGAATTACAGGCTTTATGGTGGGCGAAAAAGGGAGATTGGGAGAAAGCCCATGATTTGGCTCAGGATGCAAATAGCAGGCATGGAGATTGGGTACATGCTTACCTGCATCGAGTGGAGGGTGACCCTGGCAATGCGGCTTATTGGTACGCCCGTGCGAAAGAACCCTTCTTTGATGGCAATTTGGAAGAGGAGTGGAATCACTTGTTGGTGAATCTAATTTCTTGATGTTATCCAAGTCGACGTCTCTGGAAACAGAATCGCTTATCCCGCAGGAAGTGCAGTGGGATTGGTTGACCCCCCTTTGCTTGGTTGTACTAAGCTTGATGAGTATTCTTTTCATTCACTCCGCCCAAGCGTACGGAGGTGGTAATTATTGGAAGATGCAAATTTTGTGGTGTGTCATTGGGTTTACGCTCTACACCGTTATGGCTCTGATCAATTATCAGATATGGTTAAGGTATGCCCATTTCATATATTTTTCCGTTCTCATTGGACTTCTATTAGTTTTCGGCGGACCCATGATTTACGGAGCAAGAAGGTGGATTGATTTTGGAATATTCAAGGTTCAACCATCCGAGATTGCTAAATGGTCGACCATGATTTTTGGGGCCAGTCTACTTGCTCGATCCAAAGTGGGGGATATGCAGGATTCTTTACGGGGGATTTTAAAAGTTGCTGCCTGTTTCTCCCTGCCAATGTTCTTGATTTTTTTACAACCCGATTTAGGTTCTACTTTGGTTTTCCCACCCATTGCTTTTTCACTTTTGTACGTAGCCCGCATGCCAACTAAATTCTTTGTTTCCACGTTTGTCGTATTCGTGGTTTTGCTTGGTTTGCTGGGCTTCGATTTATTCCATTATTATCAATATAAACTAGAGAATCCAAAACCCTCGGATGCCGTGGTGGCTTACGAGGATACTTCACTCCTCCCTCTCAAGGATTATCAACGCAAACGCATTCTAACCTTTGTTGCTCCCGAAGTGGAAGATCCACACGGTATTGGCTCAAACTGGAATCGCATCCAAGCTCTTATAGCGGTCGCCACAGGTGGTGTATCAGGAAAGGGGTTTGGAGAAGGAATGCAAGCTAAGCTCGGATATTTACCAACCGCAGTGGCTCACAATGACTTTATTTTTGCGGTCATTGCTGAGGAAGCTGGACTACTGGGTGGTGGATTGGCGATTGGCATGCTCGGTCTTGTAGTTTTCGGATGCCTTCGGGTAGCCGCAAAATCCGCAGATCGATTCGGTTCGATGCTCGCTGTTGGTGTGTCCGTTCTTTTGATGACGCATATATTCATCAACATAGGAATGACTATCGGTATAACCCCCATAACTGGATTGCCCCTTCCATTTTTAAGTTATGGAGGTTCATTTATGGTGGTTTGTTTCCTGATGCTTGGTATGGTTCAAAGCGTATTTCGCCATCGAAATTCCATGCTATGATTCAAATTCTTGCAGAGACTTCTTACGGATGGGTGAGGCCTGGGTTCTTCAACACTACCTACCATGGCCAGAAGAAATCGGCGAAAAGCCTCCTCTAAAAACAATTCTCATCACGAACAGTCTCAGGATTCAGGTAAGGATTTACCTGAAAATGACCTTAGTTCTGCTCCTCTGGAAAAGCCACCTATCTTAATCGATAAGAAAGAACTTAGGGACGCCGCTCTGGAGCGTGCTAAAAATCGTCCGATTCGAGAGCGTATCCTTGCATTTTTCCGTAGAGAGAAAAACAAAGACTATAAAGAAATCATCATAAACACCGAAGCTTTGGAAAGGCGTGTTGCGATGATGGAAAATGGGATTCTTCAGTCTTTTGATATTGAGCGCTTAGATAAAGACCGGATGGTCGGAGCAATCTTTAAAGGTAAGGTACAAAACCTGGAACCCGGTTTGAAGGCAGCCTTTGTTGATATCGGGCAAGAGAAGAATGCCTTCTTGCATTACTGGGACATGCTTCCTGGTGCCAATAACGACCCTACTGTGGAAATTGTTCGGGAAAACAAAAAGAAATCCAGCGGTAAAAATGAAGCAAAATCCGTGGCAGATATCCCCAGAGTCTTTCCGATTGGGTCCGATATTGTGGTTCAAATTACAAAGGCACAAATTGGAAGCAAAGGACCACGCACCACTACGAATCTTTCTTTACCTGGAAGATTTTTGGTTCTTATGCCTTATGCTGGGCAATGTGGAATATCGCGGAAAATCGAGGATCGAGAAGAAAGAAAAAGGCTTAAACGCATCATTGGTAATTTATCTTTGCGCGAGGGAATGGGGGTCATCATCCGTACGGTTGGTCAAAATAAACCCGAACGCTTTTTTGTACGAGACTTACACATTTTGATGCAGCAATGGGATCAGATCGATGCGAGGATTAAAAATGAAAAAGATCCCTGTCTTCTCTACGAAGAACCAGACTTAATTGGATTAACCGCTCGAGATTTCCTGACTGATGATGTCGATCGTGTCCAGATCGATAACCGGGACGATTACACCCGGTTGATCGAAACTATCCAGAGAATTTCTCCGAAATCTAAAGCAAAGGTTGCCTTGTTCGAAGAGGAAATCCCAATTTTCCAGAGGTTCAATGTGGAGCGGCAAATCGAGCAAACCTTCATGAGGAGGGTAAAGCTTCCGTCAGGTGGTGAGATTGTGATGGAGGAGACAGAAGCTCTTGTTTCCATCGATATCAATACGGGGAGTCACAAAGGAAACCGTAAGGATGGGAAAAACTTTATTCTTCAGGCAAACCTGGAAGCAGCTGTGGAAGTAGCCCGCCAGATGAGGTTACGCAACCTTGGAGGTCTCGTGATTATCGACTTCATCGACATGAAAAATCGTGGAGATCAACGCAAGGTTTTTCAGAAGATGAAAGCGGCGATGGCGGATGATAAGTCAAAACACAACATCCTCCCAATCTCTGAACTTGGGATCATGCAAATTACCCGCCAAAGGCATGACGAAAGCAATGCCAGCGGGGTTTATGAGTCTTGTCCTTACTGCAAGGGAAGGGGAATTATCAAATCTCCTCGCTCTATCAGTATTGAAATTCAGCGGTTAATTTCCAGTGCGGTTAAACGGGTGAAAGCCGAGTCTCAGCAATCTATTAGCCTTAAAGTGTATTTACATCCAGCAGTGCTAAGGAGGCTTCGTGGTCCAGATGCATCTCTGCTCACGAAGCTTGAAAAAAATTATGATTTAAAAGTTAGCTTTGAGGGTGCTGAAAGCTATCACATGGAAAATTATAAAGTGTTGGATGAATCAACCCAGAAAGAAATCCGCTAAGTAAGGCAAATCTATGCGACTCCTTGCCGCATTTGATAAATTCAAGGATTCATTTTCTGCACTTGAGGCCTGTTCGCTTTTGGAGCAGGTGGCCGAAGATCATTCTGAAAAGCTAGAGGTCATAAGCTGTCCTTTAACTGATGGGGGCGAAGGGTTCGTAGATATTCTTACCAATCAATACAAGGGAGAATTTCTTGAACTTGAAGCAAGAGATTCCCTTGGATCGCTCAAGCAAACTAAGATCGGATGGTTACCCCTTGACCGTCTTAGTGAGGAAGTTTGTTCTTTGTTACAAATTCCAAGAAAAGGAAATCTTGCCATTCTTGAAATGGCTTCGGTTTGTGGTTTGAGTGATTTGGCCACGGATCAAAGAAATCCTTGGCGCACTTCTACTGCTGGAGTGGGTGATTTACTCAAATTTGCTACGAATCAAGGTGCTGATGCCATACTCTTAGGGATTGGAGGAAGTTCAACCAATGATGCTGGCTTAGGTGCATTGTCTGTATTGGGACTGGAAATATCGGATGGCCAAGGTCAAAAAATTATTCATCCCTGCCCAAAGACCTGGAAGGATTTATCCATCAATGCAGACCCTAAGCTGAAGCATTTGCCCCCGATCATTATAGCTTGCGATGTGGATAATCCTTTGCTCGGGAAAGATGGAGCGACCTATCAATTCGGGGCTCAAAAAGGTCTGCATGTGGATGATATTCCAACCTTGGATTTAGAAATGTCTAAAATGGTATCTCTGTTATCCAATGTTTTTCCTGACGCTTCTGAACTCGCCCTTTCCTCGGGTGCTGGGGCAGCTGGAGGGATTGGATTTGGATTATCGCTAGTTGGAAACACCAGGCTGGTTCCAGGCTTCGAACTCGTTTCTATGTGGTTAAATCTCGAGGAGCAGATCAGAAGTGCTGATGTCATCTTGACCGGTGAAGGTAGGTTTGATTCTACCTCTCTAAGAGGGAAGGGTCCGCATGAGGTTTTAGTTCAAGCGAATCAATGGAATAAGCAATCCTACTTGCTATGTGGTTCTTTAGAGGATGGAATCAAAAGCATTCTTTCCGTTTCATTTCCCAAAACAGAATTTATTGCTTTTGGGAAATCATCTTGGTCTCTTCAAAAGAATCTTCTGAATGGAACCCAATTACTTAAGAATTCCCTTCGCGATATTTTAGATCGTTGGATCAAGGAAGGTTCTGTGGAATGCCCTGTTTCAAGAGAAGCACGATTTAAGCGAATTCGAAGGTTAAAAAGGTTCTTACGCCCCTTGCCTAGGCGTTCCAATATTCACCGATATCCGGTACTTAAGTGGTTTTCGGAGACTGCATATAAAAAGTCCTTTCTTTGGTCATTTAAAAGCAAACCAATTCAGTCTGCTCTCTTTTGGGGAATCTGGATTTCACTTTTGCCTATTGTTGGAATTCAAATGCTGGTCGTCTTTTTTGTATCCCTACTGGTGCGAGCGAACCTCCCGGTTATTGTTGCCCTGCAGTGGATTTCCAATCCCTTAACAATGGGGCCAATCTATTTTGCTGATTACAAGATAGGAATGACTTTACTTAGGCTAGTCGGAGTTGATTATCCTAAAAACAAGCTGCTTAGCCCGGAATATGACTGGGCTCATTTCTCATACAAGGAGCTCATACGATTACTTGATACTTTTCCCCCTATGTTTTTAGGAGGCTCTGTACTCGGTGTCTTTTTTGCAGTATCAACAGTCTTCCTTTACAAGCTTATGAGTAAATTCTACAAAAACTAACAGAGTACAATATTATGCATAAAGTCGGCCCAAGTTCACAAATTAGTTTTTCTTTTTATCCATTGGTTTGCGGGCTGATAGTCTTTTTTCTTTTAATCATCTCAACTAATGCCAACTCTCGAATATTGCTGGGAGTGGATTACTTGGAGGCAAGAAACTTCGATGTCCTTCAAGGAAAAAGAGTCGGATTACTTACCCATCCAGCAGGGGTCAATTCCCAGGGGAAAAGTACGGTTCTTCTTTTGCATACCTCCGAAGCTGTAAATCTCACTGCTTTATTTGGCCCGGAACACGGAATTTACGGGGATGAAAAGGCTTCGGTTCCTGTGGATGACAAGATTGATCATCGCACCAATCTGCCGGTTTTCTCCTTGTACGGAAAATTTCGAAAACCCACAGCTAAAATGCTGGCAAACTTAGACTGTGTCGTCATTGACCTTCAGGATGTCGGTGTCCGTTGTTACACATATGTCAGCTGCATGCGTTATGTGATGGAGGCATGTTTTGAAGCAGGTGTCGAAGTCATTGTCCTTGATCGACCCAATCCACTTGGTGGATTAAAGGTTGCCGGTCCCATGATTGATCCGGAATGGATCAGTTATGTTGGTGCCTTTCCAATGCCTTTCGTTCATGGAATGACGATCGCTGAACTAGCGCTTTGGTCTAAACAAACTTCTGGAATTTTAAAAATAGAGGAACAAGTTCGGAAAAAGGGAAAACTTACTTTGGTACCTATGCAAAATTGGAAAAGAAGTATGACTTGGCCTTCCACGGGATTAAAATGGTATCCCACCTCTCCCAATATCCCTACACTTGATTCTGTTGCAGGATATCCAATGACCGGATTGGGGGCACAGATGGGTAAATTCAAACATGGAATTGGAACCCAATACCCCTTTAGATTTTTAACCTATGAAGGGAAAAGTTCTGCAGATGTAAAAAAAGCTCTCGAGGAATTAAGATTAAAAGGCTTATCCTATAAGATTTTAGATACGACAGATTCTTCAGGTAAAAAGATCAGCGGAGTATACATCGCAATCCAAAACTGGTCGGAGTGGCAACCTACTGAGTTAGCTTTTGCGATGATGCAGTTATCTGCCCGTTGGCAGTCTCCCAGTCCCTTTAAGAATGCGAAAAAGTCTGAGATTAATCTCTTTAACAAACATGTTGGATCATCTGCATGGTGGGATCACCTGCAGGGTAGTGGGGGTCAGGTTAATCCAGGTCCATTCTTGAAAAGATGGAATGCGGAAGTCGCCAACTTTAGAAGGCAAGTCATGCCTTACCTTATTTATTAGCGAATAAGTTCGTCCTGAGATAAAATCTTTAGGTGGTATGATTTAAGCACATCCTCTGCGGTGTCTTCATCTTCCATCGCAATGGCAACAATAGGTTTTCCATGGGGTTGATGCATAAATGAGTATACATAGTGAATGTTAATTTCAGCCCGAAGGAGTGCCTTCGTGAGAATTTGAAAAGAATCTTCCTTTTCGAGTTCAACTGCTAGAACCATTCGTTCTGTGAAACTGATCGATAAACTTTTTAATAGACGAGCAAGGTCTTTCGGGTAATTGGGTATGAGTCGTATGACTGCACTATCCGTTGTGTCTAAAACTGAAATTGCGAGGATATCAATATTCTCATCATTTAACATAGAGACAAAGTCATTTAGCCAACCAACTTTGTGTTCAGCATAAATTACAAATTGTCTGATAGGCTCTTTGCCAGGACTTCGTAGGGTGGATGATCCTTCAGTTGGTTCGATCATGAAAGGTTTTCTTTCTTAGGGGTATTTAATCTACACAAATTAATGAGAACTTGCTTCTTAAGAATGTTCTAGCATGGTAGGGTGTATTTGTAAAATGTTTCGATTTCTATTCTACCTTTTACCTGTTTTTCTCCTTTATCAAGTCATTTGTGCTAATGAAGGAACCCGTTGGATTAGATCGGATTTAGGATCATTGATCGAAGCAGCTGATTCGGGAGATGCTTATGCTCAGGGTTTTTTAGCCCTGTGTCATTACCATGGAGATAAAGGCTTAATGGTCTCTCACTTAGAATCTCGTTTCTACGCAGAAAATTCTGCCAGTCGTGGTCATTGGTTAGGTGATTTTGTATTGGGTAACTTAGCAAGGTATAAACCCATTGGCCCAGATCCTAAAATGGTAGCGAAGCATTTACTTAAATCGTTTCGCGATCCAGATGGCATCTTAATTAAGCAAGCTGCGGTGGGCGATCCGGTTGCTTGTTATGTATTGGCTGAAATTTTTATCTCGGATGAAATACAGACAATCCTGAATCCAGATATGAAGATGGCAGCTCAATATTATGAGATCTCGGCTGAGGCAGGCTACGCTCCTGCCTGTGTCCAGAATGGCCTTATAAAGATTCATGGTCTTGCAAATTCATTCAGCAAAGAATCAGACGAGGTCAAAAAAGGGATATCCCTCCTTCAGAAAGGAATCGATCAGAAATTACCCTCCGCCCACCATTATTTAGCAGAGTGTTTTTTGGAAGGTCGTGGGGTAAACTTGGATAAGGACTTAGCTTTAGTACATTTTCAGGCAGCTGCAGACCGAGGTTATGGTGCTGCCTTGCTCCGAGTTGCTGACTTTTATGCCTATGGTGTGGTGGGTGATCGCAAGGAAGATATTGCGATGGGCTATGTACAAAAAGCACTCGAAATTCATCACGAAGGTGCCGATGCAAAGTTTACGGAGTTGCAAAGTTTATTTAATCCGCAACCAGATTCAGGAGACGATCCTTCAGACAGTAAACCCGATTCGAGTGATGGTGCCGAACCAGATCAACCAGCTCCTTTCATAGTACCCGAAAAATTACCCCCAACTCCCCCTCGGACTCTTCGCTTGCCATCTGCATATTCCAAGGAATTGGATGTAGAGCAGAATATACAGAAAACAGAACAGAATGAAGAGACTCAGGCAGATATACCATCTGCACCTTCTTCTAGCTCTGGCATTCCCACAGTTAAAGATCCAGTCATCGACCCTCTGGTTAGCAAAAGAAAAGAAAATGCCAAAAAAATTTATTGGGGTCGATCCTCTGATCCTTTACTCAAAAAAGCTGTTTCTGATTTTGAATTCTGTGCAAACCAAGGAGATGCAGAGTCTGCAAGATATCTCGGGATTATGTATCTTCGTGGAAAAGGGGTGAGTAAAGATGCTCAGCAAGCTTTAAAATGGTTAGAGTTGGCTGCCAATGGCGGGGATCAGTTAGCTCAAAAAAATCTTCAGTCCCTTCGTAAAATCGTAAAGTAATCTACTTTTGATATTTACCATTACCTCAGCTTGAGATAATAATAATTTGCTTTGGAGAGATGGCAGAGTGGTCGAATGCGCTGGTTTGCTAAACCGGTGAGGAGCTAATCGTTCCTCCACGGGTTCGAATCCCGTTCTCTCCGCCATTTTATTATTATGTTTCATTCCAAGTATATTTGCGTTTTATCAATTTTACTTGGCTGTTTTGGCGGTTGTGAAAAAAACAAATTGGCTTTGAAAAACAAGTCTTTTGCTTCCCCTCAAAAAACAGAGGGAAAATCATTCCGAAAATTTAACCTCGAGTATCTCATGGTTGGAAAAAATCAGATTGAAGTGGAAGATTTGATGGGGTTTCCGGAGGGAAGATCCTTGGGGGAAGATGGCGTCTACTTGTGGGACTATCGAAGACCGGTGTACGATGACGAAACCGGTAAAATTTTTGAATGGAGTCTGATAACCTTTCATTTTTCACAAGGCAAATGCTCCAAAGTGGATGTGAGCTTATCCGATCCTCCCGCTCAACTCTCGGACCCAAAGTAATTCCCCTGAATGCCTCGAATGGCATTCGAACGGGTTGGGTTGTTAGGGGGAAAGTCTTACAATTGAAATCCCACTCGAGTTAGGATTGGTATCAATACGTTTCCCTTTTTTGTCGAGAATGACTAATTGGTTTCCAGATGAACAGGTGATGGTAAGGGCTTCTTGGTAGCTAAGAGTTGCCGTTTCACCAGCCTTCATTTTTAGCCATTCCAGTTCAACCCCTTTTTCATTCTGAACGAGCGCCCAAAGATCAGCTTTGGCTTCCAAGGTGTAAAGAGCACTTTCTCTAGAAGAAGAACGGTTGTATGGACTTGGGGATGAAGGAGTAAATTTTTGAGAACTTTGTTGTAAAGTGCTTGGTTGACTGGGAGGTGGTGCAGGTGGTGGGGTGTAAAAGGTAGGGGGTTGTTCTCGATTTAAACTGGTATTCGGGGGAGAGTAGGGCGGAATGTAAGTTGTAGGCATATTTTGCCCACCATACACTTGTGCCGAGCTATATCTTTCCTGAGGAAAT
>JAQCIX010000220.1 GCA_027593365.1 Verrucomicrobiota bacterium | reverse complement strand
ATTGATTGGAAGGAGAGGGGAGCTGGGGGTTAAGTAATTTTAGGTAAAGGGTAGAAACTTGAAGGGTAGGATCGTCTGGGCTGATTTTTGCCATTTTCTCCAACCAGGTCTGGAGCTCGATAATATCGGCCGAGCCCGCACGGTGTTCGAGCAGTTTGGTGAGGGCGAATCGGGCATGAATGGATTGGGAGGTAAGTTTTTCGAGAACATGACAAAGACCACGGATATCTTTGGATGCTTCCAGGTACATGCAGACGGCACGAACTTCGCGTGGGTCATCTCCCAGCAAGGGAATCAGGCGGTCGAGTACATCCATGGAGTCGCTGTACTTTCCTTGCATGGCGTAGGCCCGGGCTTCCACTACCATTCGCCAAAGAGTGGGAATGAGCGGAGCGTTGGCTACTTCGGTGTGAATACGTTCCAGATCACCTACTTGAGCAAGGGCATTCATTCTGAGCTTAAATAAATCTTCTTCGACGCGGGCTTTGGAAAAGGGAAGGTATTCGAGCAGTCGCTCAAACTCACCCAGCCTGGCCAGCCAGCGAGAAAAGATGAGCAATTCTTTGCGGCTTTCCATATCGAAGAGGGCAGAGCACTGGAAGACAATTTCCTCCCGTTTTTTATCTTCAGTCGATGATGCATATTGCAGGGCATGGATGCGCATATAATCAATGGGCTCCGCATCTGGGTTGGAGCGTAGGAGCTCGATGCAACGATCCAAGCTTTTTGGGGAGAGGGGATTAAGTAAATGGAGTAGGGTCATGTGTCGAATGGCATCCACCCCTGTTTTGTTTCTTTGGGCACTGAGGGATGCGAGCGAGCGACCAATTTCAATCAGCTTCGTGTTATCCTTTAAATGAACGGTCAGCCTGGTCAGAAGAAAAACACCTTCTGGGTAGAGGGGATATTCATCAAGCAAGGCAACGAGTCTTTCCCGGGCTTGCTCAGCTTTGCCAGTTTCTGCCAAAAGTTCACAAAATACTAAAATGTTATCGGGATCGGCTGACCAAACCGGGCTCTGCATGAGGCGATTGATTTCGCGATAAGAAACTTCCCCAGCAATTTTTCTTTCCTGTATGGAGAGTTCGTCGTCCTTTAGGGTAAGCAGGCTTTTATCCAAGAGCTCGGAGCGTTTATCCAAGTCATCAATCTTTTGGAGAGCGGAGGACCATTGCAGGAGGGCTTGAGCGGGGTTGGTCCGAAATTGGAGGCGTACATAGTTGTAGAGTGTTTCCTCGTCCCCAGGGTTGAGCAGGTGGGCAATGCGGCCTCGGCGTACTCCTTCATCCAGTAGTCCCCCAGCGTTATCGATCGTTTCGTCGAGGTAAATTTTAGACTGGTTAAAGAGCTTGGCTGATTTCCAGTTACGAATTTTGGGCAGGTATAAATCAATAGTAAAAAATGCAGTGCCAAAAACGGTTAGGCAAAAAAGGGTGAAGATATAACTTAGGTGTAAGCCAAACATCTTATCGGGGGGTGGAAATCATTGGAAGTTTGTGTTTTACCACGCTACCGCCCTTGGCCGCATGCATAAAACAAAGCCAATCTCGGATGGATACTGATATGGAATCTGGCAAAAATTACCCGGTGCCAATGGGGTGGGCACTGGGAAAGTCTACTTCATGTTCGTCTATTTCCACTTCGGTGGGACGACCAAGAATTTCAAAAAGTACACGCACGCGCTCCCGTGCAGGGATGAGTTGGGTAACCACCCCTTCATCGCCCTTGAATAAGCCGGAGATGACCTTGATATTGTCTCCAATCTTGTGGGGTTGATCTGGAATCTCCACGATACCATCGGGAGATAGCAACCTTAGCTCGATCATGACCTGTGGGTGAACATGAACAGGCACCCCTTTGCGGGTAACAATGTAGGCAACCCCGCGGGCGTAATGTACATTGCGTAAATGCTGTACAGGGTCGAAGCGGGCAAAAAAGTACCCAGGGAACAAGGGCTTGAGCGGGCCCGATTTAGCTTTTCTTGCCCGTTGAGTGCGGGGCAGGAATACTTCCACCTGATCGAGGGTGGAGAGGGTGGCGGAGGCAACCATCTCCTGCCTAGGTTTGGCCCGGATGCAATACCAGCCAACGGACCAATCCTTCATTTCCTGTTCGTCGTTGCTCATTTCTAAAATTTGAGGAGTCCTGCAAGTGCAGGAAGGAGCCGACCTCCCGCCCGGGTCAGCTTTTTTAATTTTTCGATACGGATTTGGTAAAATTCGTCTGTTTGCTCATCGGTTCCAGAGAGGGAATCTTCCATTCGCTCGATTCTCTCTTTGGCACTTTCCATATGGGGCATAATTTCTTCTTTGATGAAGTTGGCAAAGAGTCGACGGAATTCGGTCTCCGCAAGGTAGTGATCTCTGCGGTCCCCAGGTACATAACTGGTGCGTACTGCCTTGAGCGAGCGCAACGTCTTGAGTCCCTGGCTGGCGGATCCGAGACTGATCCCCAATCGGCTGACAATTTGGTCCATTGGAAGCGGAGTGGTCGAGAAATAAAGTAACCCATAGATTTCCCCAACCGAGCGGGGCATCCCTAGCATGCTCATCATTCGGACAAAGAAATCAATGGATTCAATTTCCAAATCTCTATTGGATTCCCGGACTGATTGGTTGCCAGATATGGGCGATGGATGGGGCATTGACTTCAAAGTTTTCAAAAAAAAATGAAATTAGCAAGGAATTTAAGAAATTTTCCGGCAGGTCGATCTTAA
>JAQCIX010000219.1 GCA_027593365.1 Verrucomicrobiota bacterium | reverse complement strand
AAACGATCCAACCACCCCCAATGGTGGTGATGCGTTGCAATATGTGGATCAGTCATGATCACCTTCATATTAAATCAGCACAGCTCTTGCAAGATCATTGCAAAAAGGGCTGCTAAATTATAATAAAAAAAGAATATTAATAATACTTATTGATATTATTAGATTTTTTTAAAATATTTTTTGACTTCCATGGTAATTGCGGTGCAAATTTTGTTACAAGTTAAGGTTCCCGCTTACTAACGGGATCATCAGTTCAAAAAGGCTCCTCCTTCGGGTTAGGCTTCGGTCACCGAAGGAGGTTTTTATTTTATGAAACTTTCAGCCTGTCTCAGAAAAGCTTTAAAATCAGGTCGATCCGGAACGAGGTTAACCAAGTGACGCAAATGGGGAACCGATTCGACCCACATTCCATTTTGTGCGTAGAGCTCGCTAATTCTTTGCCTGAACTCTGGATTATCAGGAGACAATTGGATGGAATGAAGAAAAGACCGGACTGCATCCCCCACCCGTTGCGACTGCCAATAAGCGATCCCAAGGTTGTAAGTAACCCGAGGATTTTCTGGCATAAATCCGGCAGCACGCTCCAATGAACGAATCGCCTCAGAAAGCCTTGCCCTATCTTCGGCAAGTAGTAATCCGAGTGAATAATGAATCTGCCCCCAGGTCGGCTGAAGGCGAACAGATTCCCTCAGAAATTCTTCCGCCTCCTCATTCCTACCCTGCCCGCTCAACAAAGTTGCCAGATTCAGGCGTGCTGGGACAAATAGCTCATCCCTCACCATCGCATTTCGATAATGTTTCTCGGCCTCACGAGGTTCGCCCAAATTTTCACAAAGAATGCCAAGGGAAAGATGAGACTCCGGTCGATCGAGGTTGGATGTATAGCGTACCTTAAGTTCCTCTAGCACAACATCTAAACGACTTTGCACCGAAGCATTCAAAGAATCTTTGGCCACAGAACTGAGTACTCGGGCAGCTTCTGTGCGTACCGCCCGCACCGGATCATCGAGCAAAGGAATGATATGTTTTAATTTTAACGAGCTCGGCAAGGAATCAAACTTTGCAATTGCCGCGACTCTTACTACTGAATGGTTGGAATCAAGCTGCCGAACCGCTTCAGCCGTGGATGCATCACTGATGAAGGAACTCAGGGCAAGAAGAGCACCCGTTTGGGTAAAAGCAGGAGCCCCATCATCGGTACTAGCTTTGACAAGCAGTTCTTCCGCACCTGGCAGACCGTTTCGATAAGCATGAAAAGCGGCAGGGTGCCGAGCTTCTTTCGGGCGGACTGGTCCTTTAATCCGATCGATCGCATCCGCAGCCCACTGAAATGACTTATCTGAATGACAATTATTACATGCATTAGGCTGGCCAAACTGGACCGATAAATCAGGTCTGGGAATGCGAATACTGTGATCCCTACGGTCATCAATCACCATGTAGTTTTTATGAGGCATATGACACTCCACACAACTCGCCCCGGCCGTACCCATTTCATGAAAATGGTGACCGGGATTATCAAATCCAGCTGGATTTTTCTCATCTGGAACATGGCAACGGGTACAAAGCTGGTTATCGTAATGATGTAATTTGGTGGTGTGAGGATCATGACAATCCGTACACTTCACCCCTTCGTGAAACATCTTACTTTGAATGTAGGAGCCATACACATAAACTTCATCATCAATCTGCCCATCCACATGGTAGGTGGGAACTTGCATTTGTGGTGACCAAGGCTGCACCACCTCTGGCAAAAAATGATCCACAAACCCCTGACCAGCATGATGATACGGATAAACCACTGACCTGCGGGCATGACACTTAGCACAAGACTCGATTTGAGCTACATTGGTGGAGTTGACATCAACGAGAGCATACTCAGATACCCCTTCCCAGCCTAAACCTGACTTTGCACGCTCCACATGCTCCCGCCCCGGACCATGGCAAGCTTCGCAGGCCACATTGATTTCAGAATAATGCGTAGAGAACTTTTGAGATGAAAAATCAAACTCTTTGTGAAGATTGGTTGAGTGACAATCTGCACACATGTGATCCCAGTTCTGTAATGGGCGGGTCCAAAAAAGAGGATCTTCTGGTGCAATTCTTTCTTCACCGTAAAGATGATACCATTCTTGCTTCTCAACATCCCAACAGGTTGGTAAAACCTGTAAGCGTCCGTCCGGAAATTTGACAAGATATTGCTGCAAAGGCGCCCACCCGAAAGTGTAAGCTACCTCAAAGGTCTCAATTTCACCTTTTTGATTTTCAGTATCCACAAAGTATTTATCGCCAATCATATGGAATCTTGAAACTTTTCCATGATGCGTAAAAGTACTGTTATTAAAGTCCGCCCTTACGGTTTGCCTACTTGGCAATTCCATCGCATGGTAGTGATGAGAATCCTCCCACTTTGCATGGGCTTCCTGATGGCATTCCGCACAAACCGAAGCTCCAACATAATGGTCGTTCAATTTAGTCAAATTTTGCTCATTAGACGATGAATTCTGAGCATAATCCAAATCTTCAAATTCTTGCACACATCCAAAATGGAGCAGACACAAAGAAAAGTAGATCAGGCTTAAAAAAATACTATATCCACCAAAGCTGAGTGAGTTCACAAAATAAAGAAATCTAATGCTTAAGGAAGTCGCGTTATTTTGCAACACGCTAAGCAGTCATCACATTGCAATTTTTAATCATACGTAAATAAATATATTTAAAAGTTCTTCACTA
>JAQCIX010000022.1 GCA_027593365.1 Verrucomicrobiota bacterium | reverse complement strand
GACGAGGCTCTATCCAACCGCCCCGCAAATCCACTACGCTGCCCTAAATCAAAGAGATCAATCCTTTCTACAGTATACTCTAAAGGAAACATCCAGCCCTGTACATCTATTGGCCAATGCCATTCCCGAAGCCCCTCAACCCACATTTAAAGATGGGAAAGCACTTCGGGATGTACCCGAAAATCTGTATCTCTATCCGGTTCGAGCGGTCAGAAGAAAGAATCTGGGCGAACTCGCCCTCCTCTCTCTGGCTTATCCAGAATTCCACTTTGCAAATAGCCTGGGTCCAACCAACCCAAACTTTCAATCCGTATATGACAGCTGGATAAAATTTGGCCAAGAATTAGGCACTCAACTGACTTACGGACTGGGTGAGCAAACCGAGGCAAGCTTTCCTGAATTAGTCCAACAGGCTCAATCTTTGATCAATGTAAGTGTGGCCGAGGGATTTGGGCTCGGGTTTTTAGAACCTTGGACTTTTGGTCAAAGCCTATGCGGACGAAACCTGCCAGAAATTACATCGGATTTTACTGAACTCGGGGTCAACTTGGATCATCTTTACAACGAAATCCTTATCGACCCATCGTTGATTGAACCCGATGCTCTGAAAAGTGAGATCTCAGTCGCCTTGGAAAAGACGTACTGTCAGTACGGAAGAAGTCTACCTGAAAATGGGGTTCAGCAAGCTTTTGAATCAATCTCAACTCCCCTAGGTATCAAATTTGGACATCTCGACGAGAATCTTCAAAGATCAGCGATCGAAAAAGCCAAGCGATCAGACCTCATACTCCAAGATATCCGAAAACAAGCTAAACTCGGGGTGCTCGAAGCTGAGCACATCCAAAACAACCGATCTGCCGTAACCCAAAACTTTTCCCTGGAGGTATACGGACAAAAGGTTTTACGTATTTACAAAGAAATAGAGCAATCTCCGACTACAACGATTGAATTTTCTGACAACGAAAGAATGGTGAACAAGTTCCTTAATCCTCAAAGGTTGAACCTATTGAGGGTATAGAAGAAGAAAACCTGCTGTGCTCCTCCAGATATAACCAGAGGATTTTTGGAAAACAAGGTTTAGCTCTTTCTCTTTGCTTCGTAGAGACGCTTCTCTTTTACCTTAGTTGCTTCCTTACCCACACGGTCGCGAAGATAATACATCCGAGCACGCATGGTGATACTTTCACGATCCACTTCAATCTTGTCGATTAAAGGAGAGTTAACCGGAAATACCCGCTCCACCCCCACACCAGATGCAATTCTGCGAACAGTAAAGGATTCGTGAATGCCTGAGCCTTTGCGGGAAATAACAATCCCAGCAAAGATCTGGATTCTTTCTTTATCACCTTCACGAACGCGAACATGAACTTTCACACCGTCCCCAACTTTGAATTGATCGCGCCCTTCCTGGAGGTATTCGTTAGTAATTTCGTTCAGCAGTTGCTCATTCATGTTCTCAGTTCCTTATTGATTAATGATAGTTTCTAAATCTGGGCGTAATCTTTTCGTTTTTTCGAGACGTTGTTCATGTCTCCAACGAGCGATTGCCTGATGGTTCCCCGAAAGCAAAACTTCCGGGACTTTAAATCCTCTAAATTCCTCTGGACGGGTATACTGCGGGCAACCCAACAATTGATCGTCAAATGATTCACCCTGAAGAGACTGATCGTCTCCCAAAACACCAGGGACATGACGGGCCACAGCGTCTATCAGTACACTAGCCGCAAGAGCACCGTTGGTAAGAACATAATCCCCTATACTGATTTCGCGATCAATTGCATGGTCACGAACTCTCTGGTCAATCCCTTCGTAGTGACCGCTTACAAGCACGAGGTGGGGAGATGTGGACAATTCCTTGGCTAGCTCCGTGGAAAATGGTTCTCCATCAGGTGCCATATATATGACTGTGGATGATGGGGTGGTAACCTGCTCGATCGCATCAAAAAGAGGTTCTGGTTTAAGAACCATACCGGCTCCGCCTCCGAAAGGGCGATCATCTGCTTCCCTATGTTTACCCTTAGCCCAATCCCGGAGATCGAGCGAATGAACATCGATTAACCCGCGCTCAATCGCCTTTCCAACTATACTTTCCTGAGTAAATGCCTCAACGGTTTGAGGAAAGAGAGAAAGTACGTCGAAACGCAGTTGAGGGCTCATCGTGCGAATCATCAGGTATTAAAAAGAGCATGCCAACCGGATCAGCCAGACTGGCAAATTAGGATTCAGTTTCCTCTTTTGCCTCAGCTTTGTCCTCAGCCTCAGCTTTGGGTTCTTCCTTCGCTTCCTCTACTGGCTTCTCTTCCGCTTTTTCGTCTTCTACAGGTGCTTCCTTTGCTTCGGGAGCAGGATCAGCCGCCTTCTCTTCCTCAGCTGGTTTTTCCTCTACAGCAGGTGCCTCTTCTGCAGGAGCTGCTTCTTTGGCTTCAGGTTCAGCCTCTACTGGCTTTTCCTCAACTACAGGAGCAGGATTCTTCTTTTTAGCAGCACGGGCAGCTTTGGCGCTTGCTTTTGCTTCCGTACGCTTCAACCAATCTTCAGGGCTCAAGCGACCCTGACGGATCAAGCTTTTGGCGGTATCGGTTGGTTGAGCTCCCACTTCGAGCCAATGATCAATTCGATCCATCTTAAGATCCAGTTCACGCTCGCGAGCACTTGACTGAGGGTTGTATGTACCAACAACTTCCAGAAAACGGCCGTCGCGACGAGCTTGGGATGGAGCAACCACCATGCGGTAAAAGGGTGCATGACGGGCACCGTGTCTTTGTAAACGAATCTTAATCATATCAGATCGGAGTGAGTACTTGAAAATTGGGAAAAGCAGAGAATACAAGTAAATTTATTCGCTTAAGTCAACCAATATCACTCTTAGACATGATCCATTTTATATGAATGAATGCAGATAGATTTGTGTTTTTTCAAACAAGCGTTTTAATTCTTACTTTTCGTGATCGCAACTGTTATCAAAAACCCAAAACCCAAGCTGGAAACCCGTGCCCGTTTGATTGAAGCAACCGCACGTTTATTTTCACTTCATGGTTACAATGGCCTGACCCTTCGATCCGTTGCCAAAGAGGCTAAAGCAAATCTTGCTGCAGCCAATTACCACTTTGGTTCAAAAGATGCCTTGGTTTTGGAAATGCTGAGGGAAAGAATCCAACCCATCAACCAACGAAGGCTCGAACTTTTGGAGGAAGAGAAAAATAATAACTCAAACCTGCCTCTTGGGGTATTTCAAATTTTCCGTACCCTTATTCACCCAATCGGAGAGGAAATATCCAAAAGTGCCAACTCCCGCTGTAGTCTTGCCCAATTGGTTGCCCGAACCTTTACTGAACCGACCGAATTTATCGAACGCATGCACCATCGTTTTTTCTCCCAAATTGCTGAAATTTATCACCGCGAACTCTCCCTTACCTTTCCGAATCAACCCGCAAAAGAAATTTATTGGCACCTTCATCTTGCGGTCGCTTCTATGCTTGGTGCACTTGCCCAGCATCGTAGATTGGAAGACTTTACCAAAGGCATGTGCAATGAGAATCAGGTGGATGAAATGATTAACCGTTTAACAAAATTCGTTAGTCATGGTTTCACACATGGGTTAAGAAACTCCTCTCCATCATGAATCAATCCGTTCTCATTATTACACCACCCATCGTTCTTTGCACAGCCTTGCTGACGGGTTGCTTGGCTCCTAAGCAACAACAGATTTCCAAATCCGAACTTTCCTATCCTCAAAACTGGGAATCAAATATCACCCTATCGGGGGAAAATCATTCTTCCCAAGGGTGGGCCTCTGCTCTAGGTGGAGATGTTTTGCAGAACATAATTGAGGATTCCTGGTCAGGGAATCCTTCTTTGTCCGCAATGACCGAACGCTTAATTGCCCAGGGAGAACAAGCCACCATACTGGGAGCGAACCTTTTACCCACCGCTCAAGCAGAGATTACGGGAAGTAGATCCAAAAGGAACTTAATCGGATTCAACCTGCCCAATGGAAGCACATCCTTCACCAGTAACAGTTTTACCTCCGGACTGAACATCAGCTGGGAGTTGGATTTATGGGGAAAGCTTGCCGATGCTCGGGATTCTGCCGAAAAACGATTTCAGGCAGGCAGCTTGGATTTGGATGCAGCCAGGCTTTCCCTATCCGGACAGGTATCCAAAGTGTGGTATGAAATCATCGAAGGGTCAGAACAACTCACCCTTGCCAACCAAAGTGCCACTTCCTTTGCTCAAAACGAAAGTTTTGTGAACGAACGGTTCCGCAAAGGTCTTGCCAATGCCCTCGAACAAAACCTGGCTCAATCCGGAACGGCTTCGGCTCGGGCAAGGGCCTTAGCCTTGGAGCGACAATTGAATCAGAACAAGAGAAGGCTCAATGTGCTTCTTGGTAACTACCCAAGTGTAAATCTCGACCTCAATGATTCATCCAAACTTACTCCTCTGCCTGAAATTAGCCATTCCCCTGAATCTCCAAGCTCAGCTCTTACTCAAAGACCAGACATACAAGCTGCAGAGAAGAATGCTGAGGCAAGCGGGCTGGACCTTTCGATTGCCAGAAAGAATTTCTTTCCTTCTTTAAGCATCAGTGGTGGCCCTGGAAGCCGTAGTGATGAATTTGAAAACCTGCTCGATAAGAATTTTCAAACCTGGGGAATTAATGGGTCCTTTTCCCAACCAATCTTTAACGGGGGTCGTCTCCGGGCTGCACAACGCCAAGCCAAAGCTAGGCAAGCAGCCGCCTGGGCAGATTATCGCTCCACTGCACTGGAAGCATTTACAGAGCTGGAAAATTTGCTCTCTGCAGAGCAAAACCTAGCCAAAGAAGAGGATTTTTTACAACAAGCTGCCAGAGCAGCAGAGGAGGCTTCTCGACTAAGCTGGGAAAGATACCAGCGAGGGGTGGAGGGAATTTTCAATGCCTTGGAAAATCAAAGACGGGCATTCGATGCTCGAAGCCGAGCTCTTTTAATCCGTAAGCAAAGAATTCATAACCGTATCGATTTATACCTTGCCCTTGGGCAGTCCCCTCTTCCTTCACAATCATGAGAAAATTCATTCTTCCACCCCTTGTTCTGGGAGGCCTATGTTGCCTTGCCTGGTATCTAATTCAGCTCCGCCCAGAGCCCCAACCAAGGAAGGTCAACAAACAACTCCCATATGTGGAAGTAGTGGTCGCCAAGAGACAATCCATACCAGCCATCCTTCACTCTCATGGTTTGGTACGCCCTCGTACCCTTACCACTTTGATCGCAGAAGTACCCGGAATTATCGAGGGTGTAGCTCCCTTTTCCTTAGACCAACCCATCCCATCCTTTCGTGCCGGGGGCTTTTTTAAAAAAAATGACCTCCTTGTTAAAATTGAAGAGGTCGATCTTGTAAGCACGCTGGCAGAAGCTAAAGCCAATCTGAGCCGTGCTCAATTGCAATTGATTCAAGAGCAGGAATTTGCCGAGCAGGCAAAAAGCGAATGGGGCGAACGAAACTGGTCCAAAGCACCCGAATTGGTCAAGCGATTGCCTCAAATCCGCAAAGCCGAAGCGGAGAAACTGGCAGCCCAAGCATTCCTGGATCAGGCGAAGAAAAACCTCTCTCGTGCCCAGGTGACCGCCCCTTTTGACGGAAGAATCATCCGTACCATGGTGGACCGAGGCCAACGGGTTGGATCAGGGACATCTTCTGCCCTTGCTGAGATCTACGCTCTTGATTCCGCTGAGATTGACCTTTCTCTGAGTCAAAAAGAGATATCTTTTCTCGGTTTTATCGATGGATTGGCCAAGGATCATAATATCCTGGTTGAAACCTTAAACAAAGAAGGTACCTCTTCTCACAAAGGATTCCTCGATCGATCCCAAGGCATGGTGGATCCTAAAACGAGGCTGACCAATTTCGTAGCTCGGATAGATGACTGTTTTGCCAACCCATTTTCGAAATCACCCACAAATCATCCTCTTAGCCTTGGACAATTTGTTAACCTCAAACTAACGGGTAAAAAAGTCTCCGCATTTGTGCTTCCTGACTCGGCCTTTCGCGACCTCTCCACGATATTGGTGGTGGATCCATCCAACCAGCTTCAACCCAGAAAAGTTGAAGTTTTACACCGAACAAAAAGAAAGGTTTGGGTAGGAGCAGGTCTGAAAGACGGCGAGCGGGTATGCACCACTCCAATCGAGATTATTTCGGAGGGAATGAAAGTTCGGGTAGTTGGAGATGAGCAAGTGGAAGAACAGTCCACGGAGGCAAGCCAAAACTCAGAGTCTAATAAAACGGCCCAATGATTGCCTGGTTTGCTAAAAACGGGGTTGCTGCCAACCTCCTGATGGGGGTGATCCTGATTGCAGGAATTTTTTCTGTTCGGGGATTAAAGATGGAGCTTTTCCCTGACTTTGATCTCGATCTTGTCACCATTTCAGTAGCCTACCCAGGGGCGGCTCCTTTGGAGGTTGAGGATGGAATCTGTAAACAGATTGAGGAGAAAATTTGGGATCTCACTGGAATCAAAGAGATGACCTCTTATTCCAGGGAAAACTTTGGCGTGGTATCCGTGCAGGTTGAAAGAGGAAAGGATGCCAAACTTCTTGCAGATGAGATCAAAGTTCGGGTCGACTCTATTCTCACCCTTCCTGAGGAAGCCGAAAAGCCCATGGTTGAAGTGACGGCTATTAAGAGACGGGTTCTAGCGGTTGCGATCCATGGGCAATGTGATGAGAAATCTCTAAGAAAGTTAGCCGACCAAACCTTAGACGACCTGACCAACCTTCCAGGCATTACCCAGGTTGAAATCGCTGGTATCCGCAAACCCCAGATTGGGATCGAAGTTTCCGAATCTGCTCTTCGCGAACACGGTCTGAGCTTCGACGATGTAGCCAGGACACTTCGGCAGACTTCCTTGGATGTCCCAGGCGGTGTTGCCCGCACTTCAGCAGGTGAAACCTTGCTCCGATCCATGGGTAAAGCCCGAGATGGGCAGGGGTTTAATGAGATCGAACTCTTACCATCCGAAAATGGATCCAGCTTAACTCTCGAGGAGATAGCCACGGTCAAAGATGCATTTGAAGACAAAGCACTCTACACCACTTTTAATGATCAACCCGCAGTGACCCTTCGGATTTTTCGGGTGGGTCAGCAAAGCCCGCTGGATATTTCGAAAAAAGTAAATGATTATGTAAATGCAGTCAGTCCGACTCTCCCTGAAGGGATGGGCATGACCATCTGGCAGGATAGTTCTTACTACCTACAAGGCAGGCTTCAAATGATGATCAACAACGCCCTTCAGGGGCTTATCTTGGTCTTTTTGGTGCTATCCCTTTTCCTGAGACCATCCCTGGCATTTTGGGTCGCCCTTGGTTTACCCATTTCTTTCATGGGTGCATTTGCCGCCATGGGAGTGATTGGAGCCTCGATCAATCTGGTTTCCCTGTTTGCCTTCATTGTCGTCCTTGGGATCCTGGTGGACGATGCCATCGTAGTGGGCGAATCGGTATACACCCAAGGAAGGAGGGGGAAAAATTCTCTCTCTGCTGCTATCGATGGAACTCATCGGGTGGCTATGCCCGTTACCTTTGCCATTATCACGAGCATGGTTGCATTCGTACCCCTGCTTTTCCTCCCCGGATGGCTTGGTAAATTGTTAAAAGATATTCCTCTGGTTGTGATCCCAGCCCTGTTCTTTTCTTTGATCGAATCGAAGTTTATCCTGCCCTACCACCTGAGCCTCTGCCGATTCGACCGCTCGCCCAACAACCCTATTTCAAGGATGCAGGATAAAGTCGCTATGGGATTGGAGAAGTTTATCGAAAAAATTTATCAACCCTTTCTTGAATCATGCCTTCGGTACCGCTACCTGACACTCGCCTTTTTTGTGGGGATGTTTGCGGTAACCATTGGATTGATCGTCGGCGGGCATGTTCCCTCTATTCGTGGAGTACCTCCTGTGCCCTCCGATTATATTTCGGTAAAGATCCATATGCAGGAAGGAGTGCCCGCCCGATCCACCGAAAATGCGATCGAAAAAGTGGAAATGGCCCGATTGGAGGTGATTAAATACCTGGAAGAACTCGGTGAACCCAACCCTTTTCGTTATGTGATGCAAACCATGGGAGCTCAGCCCTTTTCGGGCGGGCCCAAGAGTTCTTCCAATATTGTTTCTGGATCGAACATGGGCGAGGTGAGCGTGGAACTGATCAAATCTGAGATGCGAACCCGTACCGCCCCTCAAATCTCAGCCCTTTGGCGGGAAAAAATCGGACCCGTCCCCGGACTGAAGGAACTCTACTTTGGCGATGTGGCCGCGGGCGGAAGCAGGACTGCACTCGAAGTTGAAATCTCAGGAGATGACCTTGAAGAGATGAGCCTAGCCAGTCGTAAACTGGTCAAACAGTTGGAGACTTACGAAGGGTTATTTGATCAAAGAGATACATTCTCAGAAGGCAAACGTGAGGTACAACTCCGCCTTAATTCTGCGGGCCGGTCTCTAGGCCTAACTCAGGCAGACTTAGGCAGGCAAGTCAGGCAGGCGTACTACGGAGAGGAGATCCAGCGCATCCAAAGAGACCGGGATGAGATTAAGGTCATGCTACTTTATCCACTCGAAGACAGAAAGAGCCTGCATGCTCTTTCCAACTTACGTGTTCGTGCGCCAAACGGTGTGGAAGCTCCCCTTGAAGAAGTCGCTGAAATCAAAATCGGGCTAGGCTTTTCCACCATTACCCGGACCGATCGATCCCGCATCATCAATGTCGGATCCTCTGCTGATAAAGTGGTAGCCAATGTTCCGGGGATCGAACGCGACCTGGCGGCAAACTTTCTTCCCCAACTCCGAATAGACCATCCGGGGCTGAAATTTTCCTTTGTTGGTGAAAAGAAGGAGCAGGAGGAGAGTGACTCTGGACTTGCCCGTGTGGGTGGGATTTGCCTGTTTCTCATCTACGCCCTGTTAGCGATTCCTTTCCGCTCCTACCTCCAACCCTTTCTGATCATGTCGGTCATCCCTTTTGGTTTGATTGGAGCGACCCTCGGTCACTACCTCTTTGGTCTGCCACTGAGTCAGCTATCCCACTTCGGGTTGGTCGCCCTGACAGGGGTGGTGATCAATGATAGTTTGGTGTTGGTTCATTATGTGAACGAGCGGGCCAAGGGTAGCTTTATGCTCGAAGCGGTGAAGACTGCGGGTATGGCCCGCTTCCGCCCCATATTGCTGACCTCGCTTACCACCTTCGTCGGGCTCATGCCCATCCTTTTTGAAAAAAGCCTTCAGGCCCAGTTTCTCAAACCCATGGCGATTGCGATTGGATTTGGGGTCATGTTTGCCACCTTTATTACGCTATTGATGGTTCCTTGCCTCTACTTGATCTTGGAAGATGTAAAAAAAGCCGGCCGATGGTTTTTTCGATTCCTTGGATTTACGATCCAAAGACATCCTCCAATCGAAGATTCAGCCAGTTAAAATGAGCTGATTCTACATTTTGTGCTGAAGCTCCCGGAATAGTCGATCCATTTCAGGAACCATCCGTCCTTTCTCCTGAGCCCGTCGTAAGGGTTCTCCCCAGATTGCATCCACCTCTACCGGTTTCCCGTCGAGGTAGTCGATCAAGCTCGAAGGTTTGTAAGGGCCCATCGGTTCGGTTAATTCAAACTGCTTCTCCAAAAAAGCATCCTCAATCTCCACCCCATGAGCACGGGCTCCTGCCTGTACCTCTAGCATAAGCACTTGGGCACGATTCTTCAGTGCAGGATCTGCCAGAATCAAATCGGTGGTGATGCCTCCCGCAGCGATCGACAGACCATTGAATGGAACATTCCAGCAAAGCTTTCTCCACAGAGCTTCGTCCAAAGAATCAGATGTTCTTACCTTAATGCCCGCATTGGAAAAGGCATGCACTGCTGATTGTGCTTCGGGTGAAAGCTTCTGCCCCAATTGACCGAACTGCACATATCCGGGCAATAAATTCTCAATCACCCCTTCTGAAGTCCGGTTGATGCAGGTAAAACAAAGTCCACCGACTACGGTTCGGTTTTTGCCAAACAAACGGAAAAGATTTTCCACATTACCCATTCCATTTTGCAAGGTAAGCAGGCGGGTCGAAGGCCCGACCATCGGACTCATCATCTCTGCTAATTGATCATTCGCTGTGGCTTTGGCAGCCACAATCACCCAGTCGCACACACCTATGGACTCAGCACGATTATAAGCTTGAAGAGGGCTTACCTTCGTTTGCTTGCATGCATCTGCATGGTGAACCAAGGTCAGTCCGTGCTCAACGACTGCATCATAGGTCGAGCGAAACAAAAAGTGCACATCCTCCCCTGCAAGAGCTAACATCCCTCCGTAAAACCCTCCAATCGCTCCAGGGCCAATTAAGCCGACTTTCCCAAGGGTATGAGCCATCCAAAATTTGGTTACTTACGGGAAGATACCCTTGTATTTCTGAGCTTTGCGGATTGATCGGGGTAATCAATTGTGAAGTGCAAGCCCCGGCTCTCTTTTCTTTGCAAAGCAGAACGAACTATTAACTCAGCGACACAGACCAAGTTCCTCAACTCAAGCAGAGGAACATCCACTTTGGCATTCCAGTAATATTCATTGATTTCTCTTCGCAAATTTCGCAAACGGGCATGAGCACGCTCCAACCGTTTGGTGGAACGGACAATCCCCACATAATCCCACATCGCCCGCTTTAATTCCTCTAGGTTATGGGAAAGAACCACTCGCTCATCGGAAGCCGGCACATCTCCATCCACCCAATTGGGTAGGCAAGTTGCTCTTTTTTTATGATTGGATAGATAATGGCACACAGATTCGGCTCCCCGATGAGCCATCACCACAGCCTCCAATAGAGAATTGCTGGCCAATCGGTTAGCCCCATGCAAACCCGTACAAGCCACCTCCCCACAGGCATAAAGACCAGCCAGCTTGGTGGAACAATCCAATGCGGTAGGAACGCCCCCGCATGAATAATGAGCAGCCGGAACCACAGGGATAGGTTCCCGGGTGGGATCAATCCCCCGTTTCATGCAGTTTTCATAAACATTGGGAAATCGGTCCTTAAAATCCACCTTCATATTGGGCGTGTCCAGACGCACACAATCAGCTCCCGATCTTTTCATTTCACGATCAATCGCCCGGGCCACCACATCGCGGGGGGCAAGATCGGCCAGCGGATGATATTTTTTGAGAAAAGGTCTCCCCTTTGCATCGATCAACTTGGCTCCCTCCCCACGGACTGCCTCTGTGATCAGAAAGCGGTCTCCATCCGAGGAATGAAGGGTGGTGGGATGAAACTGGATAAATTCTAAATTTGTAACGGAAAGGCCAGCCCGGGAAGCCATCGCGATTCCATCTCCCGTGGCAATCGTAGGGTTCGTGGTGTAAAGGTAAGTTTGCCCAGCCCCGCCTGTGGCCAGTAAAACCACAGGGGCCGAAACGGTGATCACTTCATCCGAAGTTGCATCAAGAAAGTAAATCCCTTCGACCCGATCCTTGGATCCATGCGGGGCCATGCCTAGTTTTTGAAGTTTTTTGGATGTTATTAAATCAATGGCAAAATAGTGCTCAAAAAGATCCACTCCTTGTTTTGAAATATTGGCCAGCAAGGCATCTTCAATTGCTTTTCCGGTAACATCTTTCACATGTAAGACTCTACGCTTACTGTGGCCGCCCTCTTTCCCTAAAGAAATCCGGCCATCACCCAGGCTTGAGAACTCGACTCCGAGGCGTACAAGGTCCTGAATTCTCTCCGGTCCGTCTTTTAAAATTTCACGAACCACTTTGGGGTCACATAGCCCGTCCCCTGCGTCCAGGGTATCCTGGACATGCTTATCCAGATCATCCCCTGCCGAAGTAACTGCTGCAATTCCACCTTGAGCGTAATTGGTATTGGATTCCGCCTTGGTCTTCTTGGTGAAAATAGCGACACGATATCCGGCTTCTGCTACCTTGAGGGCAAAGCTTAGCCCAGCGATCCCACTGCCCACGATCACGAGGTCATACTCACTGGCTGGTTTTTTAGCACTACCCATTGGAATTAAAAACTAAAGTTATCAATCAGTCTAACCTGATCCACCCATGCTGCCACTGCCAAAAGAGAACGCCCGGGAACAATTTCTGTCTCGGGCCGCATCGTATCTCGATCCACAATCTCGACATAATTTACCCTGAGATACCTTCCTCCTCTTAAGGTATTTTGAACCTCCGCTTTGACCCGGTCGACATTTCTTGAGCCTTTTTCTTCCACCAAAGACTTGGCCGCCAGTAGGGCTTTGTAAATAAGCAGAGCATCCTCCCTTTGCCTGGGCTCCAGGTAAACATTCCTCGAACTCATCGCCAAACCATCCTCCTCACGCAATATTGGACCAACCAAGAGTTCAATAGGGAAATGAAGGTCGCGAATCATCCTTTTCAAAACTACCACCTGCTGAGCATCTTTCTGACCCAAAGCAACCACATGTGGTTGGCATAGATTAAATAATTTGGCACAAACCGTGGCGACTCCCCTAAAGTGAGTGGGGCGGGTGTTTCCGCAAAGCCCCTTGCCTACTTTTTCTTCGACCACATAAGTTGATGCATCCTCTTCATATACCTCCGCAGATGGGGGCGTAAAAACAAAATCAACCCCTCGTTCCCTGCACATCTCCAGATCCCGGTCCAGATCGCGGGGATATTTCTCAAAATCCTCCCCAGCTCCAAACTGGGTGGGGTTTACATAGATGGAAACAATTCGGGTATCACATTTATCCTTAACCAGATCGACCAACGATAAGTGGCCCCGGTGCAAGGACCCCATAGTGGGCACAAATCCAATCACCCTACCCTCTTTTCTGAGGGCGAGAGCCCGTGTCTGCATTTCGACGACCGATGTGATGACTTTCATCGTTTCTTGCTTTACTACAAGGTCCCCAACAAAAAAAATGAAACTAGTAGGACTTAGCCACCACGACCCTTCCTGGACTCTTCTCTCCACTAAATAAGCAATCACCAGACTCCGATTCACCATCCGGAATGCATCGGACGGTAACCTTCAGGTCATTCTTTAACTGCTCTTCCCACCTGGTATCTCGATTCCAGTGAATTTGGGCAAATCCACCATGAATTTCTGGCTTGGATTGATTTTGAGGGGTGAAAAAATCATAAAGCTCATCCTTCGAATTGATCTCATGAGTATGCTCCTTCTGGAAGCTACTGGCTTTCGTAAATAAATTCCGCTGAATCTCAGTGAGGATGTTTCCGATGGAAGAAACCAATTCCTTGCGGTTCATCCCTTCACGCTTTCCACCCAAATCCCTGCGACCCACAAATACAGAATTATTTTCCAGATCACGCGGACCGATTTCCACGGTTAATGGGACTCCCTTCTTGACCCACTGCCAGTACTTTTCACCCCCCCTCAAATCACGGTCATCCATTTCCGCCCGTACTGGTAGATCAAAGGCACACTCTGCTTTAATTTCTTTGAGCAAGGTCTCACACGATTCAAGCACCTGGGCACGGGAGTCCTCCTTCGGGGTCACAGGCAGAATTGCTACCTGGGTAGGTGCTAGCCGAGGAGGAACAATGAGTCCGTCATCATCCGAATGAGTCATAATCATACCACCAATTAAACGGGTAGATACACCCCATGAGGTGGTCCAGCCAAGTTCTTCTTTTCCTTCCACTCCCTGGAATTTTATCCCACAAGCTTTGGAGAAGTTTTGACCAAGGAAATGAGAGGTCCCGGCCTGCAAAGCTTTACGGTCCTGCATCATGGCTTCGATGCACAAAGTGGATTCAGCTCCAGGGAAACGCTCGGCTTCCGTTTTTTCTCCACGCAGGACCGGCATAGCCAGCCAGTTTTCTGCAAAATCGGCATAGGTTTTCAACATCAATTTGGTTTCCTCAATCGCTTCCTCCGCGGTGGCATGTACGGTGTGCCCCTCTTGCCAAAGAAACTCTGCCGTGCGTAAAAACAGACGGGGGCGCATTTCCCAGCGCACCACATTGGCCCATTGATTAATCAGCAATGGCAGGTCTCGGTAAGACTGAACCCAGCGGGCAAAAAGCTCCCCGATAATAGTTTCGGAGGTAGGGCGTACAATTAAAGGCTCATCCAATTCACCAGCGGGTTGCAGAATCCCATTTTCATCTGCTTCCAGGCGCGAATGGGTGACCACCGCACATTCCTTGGCAAACCCATCCACATGTTCCGCTTCCCGTTGCAGAAAACTCTTGGGGATAAACAGAGGAAAGTATGCATTTTTATGCCCTGTCTCCTTAAACATTCCGTCCAAAGCATCCCGAATATTTTCCCAGATCCCATAGCCCCATGGCTTAATCACCATACATCCACGAACGGGAGTATTTTCGGCAAGGTCTGCTGCCCGCACCACTTGTTGATACCACTCAGGATAGTTTTCATCTCGAGTAGGAGAAATTGCATTTTTTTGCTTAGCCATAAGAAAGCCTCCCAAGATATAAGGTGAGAAATAAAATTGCGAGACTCTTGCATAGTAGGATGAATTCCAAAGAATTTTGACAAAATCCCCCTCCCTGACATGATCAACTTTCCAAATTTGTTTTATACCCACCCCTTTTAGACCTTTTTAAATCATGACACACATCATCGAAGTACACGGAAGAGAAATCATAGATTCGCGCGGCAACCCCACTGTTGAAGTGGAAGTTGAATTAAGTTCTGGTGCCTTTGGGCGTGCAGCTGTTCCATCAGGTGCGAGCACCGGAGAGCATGAAGCCATTGAATTACGTGATGGGGATAAAGCTCGCTACCTTGGCAAAGGAGTATCCCAGGCGGTAGACAATGTGAATGAAAAGATTGCAGAAGCCCTCGTTGGGCTGGATGCCACCGATCAGACTGCTATTGATCGTGCGATGCTCGAGCTCGATGGTACGCCAAACAAATCTGTTCTTGGAGCCAATGCAATTTTAGGAGCCTCCATGGCCACCGCTCATGCAGCTGCTCAGGCTTGCGGGCTTCCCCTTTACAAATACCTTGGCGGTCCAAACGCGAAGGTTCTCCCCGTACCCATGATGAATGTCTTAAATGGTGGCTCCCATTCCGATGCCCCCATCGATGTTCAGGAATTTATGATTATGCCAGTGGGAGCCCCCTCTTTTAGGGAAGCCCTCCGCATGGGATGCGAAATTTTTCATGCCCTGAAAAAAGTGCTTAAGGACCAAGGTTTATCCACCGCAGTCGGAGACGAAGGTGGCTTTGCTCCAAACCTGGCCAGCAATGTGGCGGCCCTCGAAGCCTTGTCCACCGCCGTTGAAAAAGCAGGGTACAAGTTGGGAGACGAGATTGAATTTGCCCTGGATGTGGCTTCTTCCGAGTTCTTCGATAAAGAAAAAGGAAAGTATGTTTTTGGAAAAAGCGACGGCTCGGTGCGTGACTCCGATGAGATGGTTGCATTCTACGAGGAGCTGGTAAACAAATTCCCCATCCGCTCAATTGAAGATGGATGCGATGAAAATGACTGGGCTGGATGGAAGAAACTGACTGATGCAATCGGCGACCGGGTGCAACTGGTTGGAGACGATTTATTCGTAACCAATGTAGACTTCCTTAAGAAGGGAATTGATCAGGGTGTGGCCAACTCCATCCTCGTCAAAGTGAACCAAATTGGCTCGCTCACTGAAACCTTTGATGCCGTAGAAATGGCCAAGGAAGCCCAGTACACTTCCGTAATCTCCCACCGCTCCGGAGAAACTGAGGATGTAACCATTGCGGACATCTCTGTGGCAACCAATGCCGGACAGATTAAAACTGGTTCTCTTTCCCGGACCGATCGTATCTGCAAATACAACCAGCTTCTCCGTATCGAAGAGCAGCTTGGAGATTCTGCAGTATACGGGGGCAAACTATAAGCCAAAAGGCTTCCTCGCAGAGGGGCAGATTCTTTCTCTCCCGTAGCTGATGAAACCGACCATCCAATTACCTCCCTACCCCAGGGAGCTTACCCAGTGGTGGTGGAATCAGGCTATCCAACAATGGCCCGATCACGGGCAGGAAAAAGTACTCAACCTGTTGAGGGAGGAAATTGTCCGACAAAGCGACCGGTTTAATAAGTCGCGCGATTTTGATCCATCTGCCTACGGTGCCCGTGATCTGTCTCTCCTTGCCTACGGAAACTTTTACACTCCCCGTACCTTTGCCGCCTGTGGGTTTTCCCTGGCCGAAGCTTTCAATTGCAGGGGATGGCGGGCACCAGGCAAAGGGCCCATCCATATTCTTGATTTGGGAAGCGGATCGGGGGCGAGTTCTTTGGCGGCCCTTTATTATTTGCGAAGCTGGGGAATTAAAAACCCCATTCATTTGGATGCCTGGGATTATTCGGGGAAGAGCCTGGCTTTTCTTCGACGTATTCACCGGGAGGCTGCTCATTTATGGCCCGATACCCGAGTCTCAACCGAGCGAAAGGATATTCGTAATCTTTCAGCATCGGGACTTCCCATTAAGGCAAACTACGACCTTGTTCTTTCCAGCTATGCTTTGAATGAATGCTGGGAGGGTGAAAATCAAAACAGCTGTGCGGAAATCATATCTTCCATGGGTGAGCTCCTCAAAGAAAGTGGCCAGCTTGTATTGATCGAGCCAGCGGAGGGGCAAGTGTGCCGGGCACTCCATGCTGCTACCGCTCAGGCTACCCAAAACAACGACAGGCTGTTTCTTCAGGCTCCTTATTTTAGCGGCATGCCCTGCCCACTTTTACAAAACGAGAGTAAGTATTTTAGCCACGAAGTACGCCCTTGCACGCCATCCACTGAAGTCGAACAGATTAACCATCCATTGGGTCTCGAAATTCGTGAAGTTAAATTTGGATTTTCAATCTTATCCAAAAACAAACCTAAAAGGTTCTGCTCAGACTCTGAGATAATCCGTATCATATCTCCCG